>NZ_DIXC01000060.1 GCF_002435945.1 Mesotoga sp. UBA6090 | reverse complement strand
GATGGTCAGATCGCCATGTTTGTTGAGACAATCGCCTCCGCTTCTTATGTCGACTCCGGTTCAAGAGGAAAGCATGGTTGGGCATGGGCTCCCGTTCCAATGTGGGAAGTTCAGGCACCACCCTTTGCTGGAACGGATGTTGTTATGTTCAAAGGGATCACAGCGGAGCAGAAAGAGGCTGCCTGGAAGTTCATGAAGTACCTCATAAGTCCTGAGATCCAGGCTTACTGGTCAGTTAAGACTGGGTATATGCCGGTAACAGAAATTGCTTTGACGACTCCTCAGTGGAAAGCGTATGAAGAACAGAATCCTACGGTCCTAGTTCCTATCAGCCAGATTCCATTTGGCTCGGTAGATCCCAATGTTGCTCTTTGGGACGATGTCAGGACTATTCTCGGAACTATGGTGGGAGATGTAATTAATCAGAAGAGAACCGTCGAAGAGGGACTTGCCTGGGCGGAACAGGAAATTTTGTTAAAGGTTGCTAATCAATAGAAGCAGAAGTTAAGAGTAGTTGGAGGCCTTAGGCCTCCATTTTTTTGTCACGACAGTTGCTCATTTTGAAAAGCCTACTAATGGAAGATCACTGGTGATTAGAAGAGATGCTTATGTGGTCTTCCTCGTGAGACCGAAGAGGCCAAAAGCCGAAATCTTGTATGCTCATATCGAAGAATGATAATTGCTACCTCTGCCATTGATTGGGGTAGAATGAATGTGATTGAAAAGCTGCGGTTCTTCTGACAGGATCATTGAAAGGCGGTTCAATAATGAAGAGATACTTTCACGCGTTCAACTTCTATGCGTTTTCGTTCTCCATACTACTCTACCTTCTGACTTCGGCCATCAACACAAAGGCTGCAGATTGGGGGCTATCATATGTAGAAATTGGTCTAATCAACTTCGTCGGTTGCGCTTTCTACGTTGTTTCTGCTCTGATATTTGGCAGGATGGGGGACAAAGTTGGTTTCAAGCGAAGCCTATCGAATGGCATGTTTTTAATGGCGATATCGCTTGTCTTTGGATTCTTCTGGACTCTTCCGATACATCTGGTAATATCGGTAATCGGAATGAACGTCTTTTTCGGCTTCTTTTTTCCATCAATTGAAGGCTTGCTTTCGAAGTCGGAGAAAGCTGCTGGGGTTGATCCTTCGGCGACTGTTATCCGTTTCGTTCTCTCTTGGAGTGCAGGAAACGTTGTAGGGATGGCATTTGGCCCTTTTCTAATTCAAAAAGTCCCGGTAGTGGTGTTTACTTATGGGATAACGCTCAGCCTACTAGGAACTCTGCATATAAGATCGCACATAAAAAGATTCGGTGAAACTCTTCCCGGTCCGTTTCACGACAGATTGAAGAATTCTCTTGGCGAAATAGATTTTCCAAAGATTAAGGACTACAGAAGAGTATATAGATTCACTTTTCTACTGGCTGGAATTATCTATACTAGCGGAATGGCACTTTTTCCGAAGCTAATCTCATCAACAGGAATACCTTTGGAGAATGTCGGTTTCTTAACTGTAGGTGCCAACATCGGAGTTTTCCTATCGTTTGTTTTCATGAGTTTTTTCCGATTCTGGGTCGGCAGTCCTAGAATCTCCTTTCTAACAATGATTGCCGTATTTGGAGCGGCAACACTAACTTTTTTTCTGCCTGAAACTGCTCCTACGTTCTTCCTGGCGACTCTCTTTTCAGGCGCGACTTATGCAGTGCCTTACATATTCGCGATATTTTACGGCCTGAATTCCCGAGAGGATGATCACGGAAAGCAGGGAGGGATACATGAGTCTATGGTAGGCATTATCTTCGGTGTCGGTCCGCTAGTTGGGGGGTATTTTCTTCAAATTTGGGCCAGTCTGAGAAGCATTGGCATTATGTCAATCGGGCTGATTATCATCGTTTTCGTGAGTCAGATGACTTTCATCAGAAAGATCAGTACTGAGCGGAAGAAAACTAACGTATAACTTGCTGTATCGTTATGTTTCTCGTAGAAAGCACTTCTAAGTTAAGAAGCTCTTCTCAGGAAGAGTTCGTCTTTCTAGGAATTCAATCGTGCTCTGTGCTATAATAAATATACGTCATAAGTCTAGTGATTGAATAACTCTGATTAGGGTCTTGTCTTGTTTATCTTGTTTGCTCAGCAACGAATAATTCTTAGGCTGAAAGTTAATACTTAGTTATTGGGGAAGGTCTTAATCATTCCGTTCACCTACTTTTTGTCGGAAGATTTGGAAGGAGAAGAGTATGGGTTTCTTTGAGTATCTGGCAAGAAACTACGACCTGGTGCTGATAGAGCTGCTTAATCACATAAAGATTATTGCGATAGCGGTACCAATTGCAATTGGGATTGGCGTACCCATTGGAATAATCGTTTCAAGAAACAAGAAGGTTTCGTCGATAACTCTCTACGGAGCGGGAATTCTCATGACGATTCCCAGTCTCGCACTCTTCGGTTATATGGTCGTCTTGCTGGCCCCGCTGAAAGCAGGGATTGGAGTCACTCCGGCAGTTATTGCTCTAGTGATCTATTCCTTCCTTCCTGTCATAAGGAATACTGTGGTGGCAGTGAATTCAGTCGATCCCAGAATGATAGAGGCGGCCAAAGGTATGGGAATGACTAATAGCCAAATACTTTTCAGAGTAAGACTTCCACTTACTATCCCGATTATCATGGCCGGCGTGAGAAATGCGGCGGTAATGGGTGTGAGTGTAGCGACCATCGCCTATCTCATAGGCGCGAGAGGCCTGGGATATTTTATCTTCTCAGGACTTGGAAGATCGAATTTCAACATGGTTCTTCTTGGAGCGATTATTGTATCAGCCTTGGGAATAGGAATGAACTACGGTTTACTTGCCCTGGAAGAGGTCATTACTCCTAAAGGTCTGAAGATTGAACGGGATAAGTGAGGAGGAGAATGATGTCGATAGAATTCAAGGACGTAGTCAAAGAATACGAAGTCGGAATCAGAGCTGTGGACAATCTGAACATATCATTTGAAGATAAGAAACTGACAATACTTATTGGCCCTTCTGGTTGTGGAAAGACAACTACTCTCAAGATGATCAACAGATTGGTTGAGAAGACCAGCGGGGAGATTATTGTCGAAGGGACTTCTCTTGACGAAATTAACCCCATCAAATTGAGGAGAAGCATTGGCTATGTGATTCAGGAGATTGGGCTTTTTCCTCACATGACCGTTTTCGATAATATTGCCGTAACTCCCAGACTAATGAAGTGGGATGAATCAAGGACAAAGAAGCATGTCTACGAACTACTTGATTTAGTTAATCTCGAGCCTTCTGATTTCGCAGAGAAGTATCCGGCGCAACTTTCGGGTGGTCAACGCCAGAGAGTCGGAGTTGCGAGAGGTCTAGCTTCTGACCCCAAGATAGTTCTTATGGATGAACCTTTTGGGGCAATAGACCCAATAAACCGCGAAAAACTTCAGGACGGGTTTCTCGAGATTCAGTCGAAGATCGAGAAGACGATTATCTTTGTTACTCACGATATTCGAGAAGCGATTAAATTGGGTGATAAGATAGCTATTCTAGACAATGGAAAGCTAGTTCAGTATGCCGATACCATGAAGGTAGTTCAGGAACCGGCTAACGAGTTTGTTGAAGATCTTCTTGGTGCAGACAGAGCGTTGAAGGGTCTTGAACTTGTTCGAGTAAGAGAGACTTACGTTCCCGGTGGAAAGTGGATCGAAGATACAGGTGACTGCGATGTGAAAAAGGCAAAGGATTTTCTCAACAATGAGGGAAGGAAATTTGCCTACGTTGTCGATGGTAACAAGAGACTTAAGGGCTATGTGATGCTGAAACAGCTCAAAAAAGCGTCTGATGAAGAGCCCCTGAAGGATTACTTGAGATCTATCGAGACCATACAACCTCTTTCGAATTTGATGGAGGCGATGTCATTGATCATGAATACCGGGCTTTCCTCATTACCGGTAGTAGATGATAAAGAGAGGCTACTTGGTACCCTGAGGTTCAAAGATCTTGTAAACCTAGTAGGCACTTATGAATCATCTGATGAGGAGTGAGGCTATGGAAGTCTTGGAATATATGGTCGAGAATTCTGGTTACATCATGGAAAAGTTTCTTGAACACGTTTTCATTTTCCTTGCTTCCTGGAGTATGGCGGTAGTGGCGGGGGTTGCAATTGGAATTTTCGTTACCAGGCCAGGTCACAGAAGGGCCGGTAACCTGGTTTTATCGATTACAGGAGCAACTCAGGCCGTACCCAGTATCGCAGTGATCGCTCTTGTTTTCCTCTTCATGGGAATTGGAGCCCCGCCAGCTGTGGTGGCTCTGTTCCTGTACAGTCTTGTGCCAGTAGTTTTCAACACTGCTTCCGGCTTAATGAATGTTTCGATGAAGATGAAAGAGGCGGCTAAAGGAATGGGAATGACTAACAGGCAGGTATTGTGGAAGGTGGAAATGCCTGTCACAGTTCCAACAATGCTTTCGGGAATTAGAAGCTCGGCGACAATAAATATCGGTACTACTGCTATTGCCGCATCAATTGGTGCGGGTGGTCTGGGAGAGATTATTTTCACAGGACTCCGTATGACAAAGGGTCCAATGATAATTGCAGGAGCAATTCCTGTGACGATCCTGGCGATAGCAGTAGACATAATCCTAGGTTTTTCGGAGAAGGCTCTGACTTCGAAAGGCCTCAGAACATAGGAAACATGGAGGTGTTTAGTTTTGAAGAGAGTATTTCTTATTACGCTGGTAGTATTAGTGGCAACGGTCATGTCATTTGGTCAGACAAGACTGAGTGTTGGAGCAAAAAACTTCACAGAACAGTACATTGTAAGTAGCATGATTTCTCAGCTTCTGGAAAATGCCGGGTTCAGAGTGACCGAGAATTTTGGAATGAGCTCGTTTGTTGCAAGAAGTGCACTCGAAACTGGACAGATTGATCTTTACGCAGACTATACGGGTACGGCCTGGCCAACGTATTTGGGCCACGAAAAGATGATCAGAGATCCTCTTGAACTTTACAATGCTGTAAAGGCCGAAGATCTCGAAAATGGCATTGTATGGCTTGACATGGCCAATTTCAACAACACTTATGCTCTTGCAGTTAGAAGAGATTTCGCTGCTGAGCATGGACTTGCAACACTCGAAGATCTCGCTGAGCTAACCCACGAAGATCCGGATCTTCTCTTTGGAGTCGTATATGAATTCCTTGAAAGAGATGATGGGTTCTGGCCGATGTGTGAGACATACGGTTTTGCTGTGGAAAAGAGGCAAGTGAAGACAATGGAGATCGGGCTTACCTATGAGGCACTTGACAAGAACCAGATCGATGTTGCCATGGTCTTTTCTACTGACGGAAAGCTGGAGAAATACAATCTGCTTGTACTCGAAGATACCAAGAATTTCTTCCCGTCATACAATCTTGCAGTTACCGTACGTAAGGAAGTGCTGGATAACAATCCCGAGATAGAAGAGATCTTGAGACCAATATCTGTTTATCTTTCGGAACCAATAATGATCAGGCTGAATTATTTGGTAGACGCTGGTGGTTATGAGCCGGATGAAGTTGCCGAAGGATTCCTTAAGGGATTGGGTCTGATAGATTAAATTAGTTATTATTGGATTTAGAGCCGCCTCAGGGCGGCTTTGTTATTGTACTGGCCGAATAATGATTGATTCCTCAATGTTGTGGCAGCTTCGATGTTCACTGAAGCCAACGAAACAGACCTTCTCAGTGACGTTGTAGGAAGACACCTCGTCTGGCTGGCTATGATATAATCGGTCGAATATGCTTTCAGGAAGGGAGGAAACAAAGTGTCAGAGAAATTTGTGTACTATTTTGGAAAAAAGAAGGCCGAAGGAGACGCGAAGATGAAGAATCTTCTTGGCGGAAAGGGAGCAAACCTATCCGAGATGGTTAAGATAGGGATACCTGTTCCTCCGGGATTCACTATTTCCACAGAGGTCTGCAAGTACTACTACGAGCACGGTAATAAATATCCAAAAAGCCTGGAGAATGAAGTGGAAGAAGCTGTAAAGCTTTTGGAAGAAGAAACAGGAAAGGGGTTTGGTTCTACTGAGAGACCACTGCTTGTTTCGGTGAGGTCAGGGGCAGCAATCTCAATGCCTGGCATGATGGACACGATTCTAAATCTTGGTCTCAATGATGACACTGTAAATGGTTTGGTCAAAGAGTCCGGCAATCCCAGATTCTGCTACGACGCCTATAGAAGATTTCTTCAGATGTTCGGCGACGTTGTTCTAAAAATCGAGCACTCCGAGTTCGAAGGAGCACTGAAGAGTATCAAGAAGGAAAAAGGCGTGAAACTTGATACGGAACTTGATGCAGAAGATATGAAAGAGGTCGTGAAGAGATATCTAGAGGTCTACAAGAAGGCCGGCAAAGAGTTCCCTCAGGATCCTTGGAAACAATTGTGGATGGCGATTGACGCAGTATTTGGTAGTTGGATGAATGAAAGGGCGATAAAGTATCGTGCCCTTAATGGAATAAAAGAAGGAGAACTTCTGGGAACTGCGGTGAACGTTGTGGCAATGGTTTTTGGCAACACGGGAGAAGATAGCGGAACGGGAGTCGCATTCACGAGAGATCCTAATACCGGCGAGAAGCAATTCTATGGAGAGTATTTGCCGAACGCTCAGGGAGAGGACGTTGTTGCCGGAACGCGTACGCCATTCCCTCTAACAAAACTTCAGGATATTAGTCCAGCAGTTTACGATCAGCTACTAGATATCTTTAGCAAACTGGAAAACCATTATAGAGACATGCAGGATATTGAATTTACTGTTGAACACGGGATTCTGTATTTGCTTCAGACTCGTAATGGAAAGCGAACGCCCTACGCAAGCGTCAAGATCGCAGTTGATCTTGCTGAAGAAAAGAAAATTTCCAAAGAAGAAGCAGTTATGAGAGTCACCCCCGAACATATCGAGACTCTTCTTCACCCTTATTTCACGAAGGAGACTATGGAGAGTGCGGAGCTCCTCGCAAAGGGAATAGCAGCATCTCCGGGAGCGGCAGCCGGAGTAGTTGCCTTTGACCCCGAAACGGCAGAAAGAATGGTTAGGGATGAGAGCAAATCTGTCATTCTTGTTAGGCCGGAAACTTCTCCAGAAGATATTGCCGGAATGGCGGCTGCCCAGGGGATTCTGACCTCTACTGGAGGCAAGACTTCTCATGCCGCAGTCGTTGCCAGAGGAATGGGCAAGACCTGTATTGTAGGTTGTGAAGCCGTTGAAGTTGATCAGAAGACAAGAGTCATGAAGGTGAATGGAAAGATTATAAAGGAAGGCGAATGGATAAGCATCGACGGTACTTCTGGCGAGGTCTTCATGGGCAAGCTGGATTCCGTCAAGCCTCAGGGTCTCGAAGGGCCTCTGGCTAAGCTCCTCAATTGGGCAGACGAAATCAGGAAACTCGGAATAAGGACCAACGCCGACACTCCAAACGATGCGAAGATAGCTCGGGAGTTCGGTGCAGAAGGAATAGGTCTTACGAGGACCGAGCACATGTTCTTCCAGGAAGACAGGATTTTTGCTGTCCGACAGATGATTACCTCTAATACGAAAGAGCAGAGAGAGAAGTCACTGGCTAAGATTCTTCCGATGCAGGAAGAGGATTTTTATGGGATATTCAAGGCTATGGAAGGGCTTCCTGTCACTATAAGGCTTCTCGATCCCCCTCTTCACGAATTCCTTCCAAAAGATGAAGAGGACGTGAAAGAACTTTCAGAAGAGATGGGCATGACATATGAGGAGCTCAAGGCAACTATTGAAGATCTTCATGAATTCAACCCGATGATGGGATTCAGAGGTTGCAGACTTGCCGTAGTATATCCTGAGATAGCCGAAATGCAGACTAAGGCGATAATTGGAGCAGCTCTGCGCTTAGTGAAGGAAGGAAAGTCAGTCGTTCCCGAAATCATGATTCCATTGATTGTCGAGCTAGAAGAGTTGAAGTACGTCAAATCGATAATCATGAAGGCGGCCGAGGAACTGGTTGTTGAGTCGGGAATGAAGCTTGAATACAAGGTCGGAACAATGATTGAGGTGCCGAGAGCCGCACTGACTGCTGATGAAATAGCCAAAGAAGCAGAGTTCTTTAGCTTCGGAACAAATGACCTTACTCAGATGACCTATGGGTTTAGCAGAGACGACTATGGAAAATTCGTCGGCGATTATTTGGAGAAGGACATTTTAGAGAGTGATCCATTCCAGAAGTTGGACAGAACCGGTGTTGGACAGCTCGTTAAAATGGGAACAGAGAAGGGACGCTCAACCAGGCCGGATCTTAAGGTAGGAATCTGTGGTGAGCATGGTGGAGAGCCTTCATCGGTTGAATTCTGTCATATTGTAGGTCTCAATTATGTCAGTTGTTCTCCTTACAGAGTTCCCGTGGCTAGGTTAGCGGCAGCTCAAGCAGTAGTGAAGAATGGATAGTCGTTATTTCAGGCCGCGCCTGAGGGTGCGGCCTTTGCTATTTTGGAGGTTTGCCTATCATGGCAGCGTTGATCTCGGGATATCTAGCACAGACAGGATTCGCCACGGTAAGCTGGGAAAATTGGGTAATGTTTGCAATTGCAGGGCTTCTCGTCTATCTTGCAGTTGCAAAAGATGCTGAACCACTTCTTCTTGTGCCTATTGCGTTCGGAATGGTAATTGCGAATATTCCTCCAGAGGTCACTGGGGTTTTTGCTCCGGGAACGGGTATCATGTGGATCCTGCAACAGGGACTGATGCTAGGAATATATCCCCCTTTGATATTTCTCGGTATTGGTGCGGTTACTGACTTCTCTTTCGTCTTAGCTAATCCCAAGACACTGTTTTTGGGGGCTGCTGCACAGATAGGGATTTTCATCACCTTTCTGGCAGCGAACTGGATGGGATTTTCCATTTCAGATGCAGCGGCGATAGCCATTATTGGTGGAGCCGATGGACCTACTTCCATATACGTTGCCAGTATTTTGGAATCCCAGTTCCTTCCCATAATTGCCATAGCTTCGTATTCATATATTGCCTTGATCCCTGTTCTTCAACCGCCAATAATGAGACTTCTCACTACTCGCAAAGAACGCTCGATAACGATGGGAAAGAAGCTCAGGAAAGTTTCGAAGCTCGAAAGAATCGTCTTCCCGATTGTCGCAACTATCGCGATATCGCTAATCGTTCCCCAGGCACTTCCATTAGTTGGAATGTTGATGCTAGGAAATCTTCTAAGAGAGAACGGCAGAACGAAGCGCTTGGTTGAAGCTTCAGGAAAGTACATCTCCGATACTGTAATAATCTTGTTATGTGTATCTGTGGGTGCCAAGGCAGACGGGAAGATATTCCTTACGTTGGAGAGTATAATGATTTTGGGATTGGGTTGTGCTGCCTTCATTTTAGCAACTGCTTCGGGAATTCTATTCGCTAAGTTGATGAATGTGTTTTCCACGAATAAAGTGAATCCTTTGATAGGCGCTGCAGGTGTTTCGGCTGTCCCAACAGCCGCAAGGGTAGCGCAGAAAGTAGCTTCGGAGGAGGATCCGACAAACTTTGTTCTTATGCACGCTATGGGACCGAATATCTCGGGTGTAATCGGATCGGCAGTTGCTGCAGGGGTATTCCTTTCAATAATATGATAATGTGGAGTGGGAGGACATGATGGCTGTAAGGAAGCAGTATCAAGTAAATATCAATCACACTCTGTGTAAAAAGTGCGGTATATGCTATTGGATATGTCCCACGAAGACGATCACCAAGGGAGAACTGGGCAGGCCACAGATAATTGATCAGAAGACCTGTATAGGTTGCCTCATGTGCGAAAACGCTTGTCCGGATTTTGCGATCGATGTTCATGAACTAGAGGCGGTGAAAGAAGATGCGTGAATTCATGCTGCTTCAGGGTGACGAAGCATGTGCACTTGGAGCAATAAAGGCTGGATGTAGGTTTTTCGCCGGCTATCCAATTACGCCAGCCACAGAAATTGCCGAGACAATGGCAAGAGAGCTTCCGAAAATAGGAGGAACTTTCATTCAGATGGAGGATGAAATTGCAAGCGCGGCAGCAATAATAGGTGCATCTCTCGCCGGTGAGAAATCAATGACTGCAACCAGTGGACCAGGTTTTTCTTTGATGCAGGAAGCGATAGGGTACGCGGCAATGACAGAGACTCCTACCGTAATAGTCAATGTACAGCGAGGCGGACCCTCAACAGGTATGCCCACAAAGACGGCTCAAGGAGATATCATGCAAGCGAGATGGGGCACTCATGGTGATCATCAGATCATTGCAATTTATCCTTCAAACGTTGAAGAAGTTTACAAGTACATAATCACTGCCTTCAACTACGCCGAATTATATAGAACGCCGGTTATCTTTCTGATGGATGAAATTCTGGGTCATATGAGGGAAAGTGTTTATCTTCCTCATGATTCAGAGATTATGGAAGTTCAAAGAGTGGGCGAGACAGAAATGGCTGAAGATGATATCTTTCATCCCTTTGAAGGTGATGATCAGATGCTGGCTACACCTCTTGTTAAGATGGGGAAGTCAAGATTTCATGTTTCCGGCCTTGTTCACGACGAATCGGGTTTCCCGGTTGGATCCCCATCTGATTCAGCCAGGCTGTTGAGAAGGCTGGACAACAAGATTAGGCTTCACAGTGATGAAATAGTCATATATGATGAGTACCTGACAGAGGATGCCGAAATACTTGTTCTCGCATACGGATCAGTTGCTAGAAGCGCAATCAAGGCCGTGAAGATGGCAAGAGAGGACAAAATCAATGTTGGACTCTTCAAACCGGTCACCATTTGGCCATTTCCGAGTACAAGACTCAGGCAGCTCCTAAAAAAGATGAGCGCCGTAATTGTTGCCGAGATGAACCTTGGGCAAATTCTCTATGAAGTATCCAGGCTAAACAAGCGTGGCGCAAAGATTGAGCATCTAAGCAAAGTTAATGGTGAATTAATAACTCCACAGGAGGTTCTCGACGCAATATCGAGAGTTAAGTCCGAGATAATGGATCTGTAGAATTTTGAATGGCAATGATTCTTCCTTCTTTTTGCGAACAGTATGTTAAAACTTTTGCTAATTGAGCGGCCTCTGTGGTAGAATTACAGCGAAATTACCTGCAAAAGGAGGGAATCTCAATGGAAATCCTGAAGGTCAGTTCTAAATCTAATCCGAACAAGGTAGCAGGTGCCATAGCCGGGGTAATCTCAAAGAACGAACAAGTAGAACTTCAGGCCATTGGCGCTGGTGCTGTGAATCAAGCAGTAAAGGCAGTTGCCATCGCTTCCAGATTCCTCAGAGAACAGGGCACTAGGGTATATATGGTCCCTGGATTTGTGGAGATTCAAATTGGCGAAGAGATGCGAACGGGGATCACCATTAAGATTGTTTCTGAGAAAGACGAAATCAAGTAATGGGGGTTCATTAGTCTCTGACAGTCGAGGGGGAGGTCTTTGATCTCTTCCTTTTTTATGTTAGAAGTGTGTGATTGAAGTCCGTATGATGAAACGAAGGAGGTAGCAAATGCTTACAGTAAGCGATATGTTAGGTATAGCCTTAAAGATCGAAGGCGCGGGTTACTCATATTACGAGAAGCTCGGTGAAAGAACTTCTGGAGAAGTCAAGACTTTTTTCCTCAGGCTAGCTGAGCAGGAAAGAGAGCACGCAGACATATTCAGAGAACTCCTCAAGGATGTGGGAAACGCTTCAACAACCCAGGACTGGAACGACAATGTCGGTTATCTCAAATCTTATGCCGAAATATCAATATTTCCCCGGATCGAATCTTCCGAGGTTCCACAGAATTTGAACAAAGCGATTAGTAGCGCAATGGAAGTGGAGAAGGACAGCATAATATTCTATTCTGATCTTTCTTCCGTGATTCCTGACAGCAATGAACTCAAGAAGATAATCGAAGAAGAGCGCAGACATCTTCACGATCTCGTTAAGCTTTATGGCTCTTTGTAGGTAACAATTCCAGCAGCAAATGCATTAGTTTGTTGTTCGCTGACTGTTTGGTGAGAGATCTAGGGTGGACTTGCCAGCGCGTTGATATTGATCATCTTTGTGATAGAATTACCGATGGATGATTTTTCTTGGAGAGTGACTTCTATGTCGGAAACGATTGTTGACAGTGGAACTGCTTTGTTCACCGACCGGTGTGGGAGTCGCTTTTGTCCTCCTTGTAACAGGATGTCACTCTCTCGAATAATTTATTCAATCGAGATGGTAATAATCAAGATTGTGAATGTAATAGACTCCGAGAAGAGACCTTACGAAGATTCGTGAGGTCTCGTTTTTTCTAGGGTTGCTAATTCATAATAAGAGGAGGGATCTTGTGAGCAATGAAAAATCGGCTTATCAGGAAGTGAATGAGCAGGAGGACAGGAGTAAGGGTCTGGGCAAAGGGGGACTTCTTGTACTTGGTCTGCAGCATGCGTTCACGATGTTTGGGGCAACGGTCCTTGTACCATACCTTACTGGTGTTCCAGTAAATGTAGCGTTGTTTACTGCAGGTGTAGGCACGCTTCTTTTCCATTTGCTAACACAGTGGAAAGTACCGGTGTTCCTTGGGTCAAGTTTTGCGTACATAGCTCCGATTAATGCCGTGATTCTTTATCACGCTAATGCGGCCGAGACTTTCGGTTCAGTACCGGAAGCAATTTCTGCAGGATTTGCGATTACTCCCGATATGATTGCCTATGCTACGGGAGGAATATTGATAGCGGGTCTTGTTCAGGTGGGAATCGCAATTCTAATTAAAGTGCTTGGGGTAAGCAAATTTGAGAAGATTTTCCCGCCGGCTGTCGCCGGAACAATAATTGCAGTGATAGGCTTGAATCTAGCCCCAACTGCGATAAGCATGGCGAGTTCCAACTGGTGGATTGCGATTGTCTCTCTGAGTACAGCGGTGATTGTCAGGCTTTACGTAAAGGGATTTACTAGGCTAATTCCCGTTATGTGTGGAATAATCGTGGGCTACATTGTGGCCGCAGTAACAGGGAATGTCTCATTCGAAGCGGTGAATCAGGCAAGCTGGGTCGGGGTTCCTTCCTTCGTGCTTCCGAAGTTCTCAATTTACTCGCTAACGGTTCTTGTTCCTGTAGCTCTAGCACCAACGATTGAACATTTCGGAGACATCTTCGCAGTATCGGCAATCACTGGAAAAAAATTCTATGATGATCCGGGCATACACAGGACGCTGGCTGGAGATGGAATCGCCACTGCTGTTGCCGGCTTCTTTGGAGGTCCCGCTAACACAACTTACAGTGAAAATACCGGTGTTCTTGCAATTACGAAGGTTTTCAATCCAGTAGTAATGAGGATAGCCGCGGTATTTGCAGTGATACTCTCGTTTGTGCCAAAGGTTGGGGCAGTGATTCAGTCAATTCCCACTGCAGTAATGGGTGGAATCGAAATATTGCTGTTTGGAATGATTGCTGCCGTTGGAATGAAGACACTTATAGAAAACAGGGTGAAAGTTGATGGTAAAAACCTTATAGTGATATCGGTAATGCTTGTAGTTGGCATAGGTGGCGCAGCTATAGGAATTGGTCCAGTGAGATTCGAAGGTATAGGACTTGCTGCACTCGTAGGGTTAGTCCTAAATGGAATATTTGTGCTGACAAAGGCTCCTGAAGAATAGAGAAAACCGCGCAATTTTGCATAGAGGTGCCAAGTGGGGCACCTCTTTGTTATACTATCTCAAATGGAGGTGAATGTAGTGCTCAAGGGTCGGCTAGTGTATCTTAGGGAATACCGGAAGAGCGATATTGCTCTTGCTCACAAGTACATAAACGATTACGAAGTTAGGCGGATGCTTGTTCCAGGGATTCCCTTTCCTCTCAGGCTGGAAGAGGAAGAGAAGTGGTATGATTCTCAGAGTGCCTTCAAGGATACATATAACTTCGCAGTTTCGAAGATTGAAGATGATGAATACATTGGAGGATGCGGCATCAACGAGGTTGACTGGAAGAATAGGGTGGCAACGGTCGGAATCTTTCTCGGAAGGCAGTTCTGGAACGAAGGATTTGGAACGGATGCAATGAAAACGCTTCTGATATTCATATTTGACCAGATGAATATGAACAAAGCGAAACTTAACGTCTACTCCTTCAACAAACGTGCAATCAAGTCGTATTCAAAATGTGGTTTTCAGATCGAGGGAACATTGAGACAAGAAATCTTCAGGGACGGGGCATTCCATGAAGAAATCATAATGGGGATTCTGAAAACTGAACTTCAAAGGGATGACTAGACTTCATTGTAAAGCTCAATGAACTCCACTTCAAGTGAAAACTTGTCCTTCAAGAGCTGTCCGAGATTCATTACTCCGAAGCGTTCACTGGCATAATGCCCGACCCAGAAGAAGTTGATTCCGATTTCTCTTGACATTTCTCGGATTGGCTCACGTACTTCACCAGAAATAAAGGTGTCGACGATACCTTCAAGTTTGTTCAGGGAAGATGAAGAGCCACCCGATATTATGCAGATCCTCCTGATCAAATCAGTGTTCTTGTAGCAACCAATAACTTGATCGGGAAACAGAAGTGAAAGAAGCTTCCGAAACTCATGAACAGACGTCTCTTCCGACAGTTTTCCAATGAGGCCAACATCGAATCTTTCCAGATCCTGGAGTCCGAGTTTTTCCGATATCGCATAGTTGTTTCCGTAAGGGATATTTGAATCAAGCGGTAGGTGATAAGCCAAAAGAGTGATTCCTGAACGAAGCACTTTGTCAACTCTTCTTCTCAAGTGACCTGTGAGTCTGAAGAAATCTTTACCGAAAATTCCGTGGTGAACTAATATGGCATCTGCTCCTCCAAGTATTGCCTTTTCAACAAAGGCTTCGTTGAAAGACACTCCAGTTACAATTCTCTTGATATCTCGATCTCCCTCAATCTGAATTCCATTGTGACAGTAATCATCAAACTTCTCGGGTTCCAGAACTGAGTTCAAGAACCTCTCAAGTTCTATCGGTTTCATAGTGACCTCCTTTGTTGCAGATTGAATTAAAGGCTGTCTTCCAGACAGAAAATATTCTATCATAGCAAAAGCTTTCAAGAATGGTCCTCAATAAAAAAAGAGTGGTGCAATGCACCACAATAATCCACATCTCTAAACAAGGGGTTTATCTATTTAAACACAAGCACATATATATTTATTATGATACAAACTATTATGTGCTTATGTTTCCCATGTTGAATAATATATCATCATATAGATTAGAAGTCAAGCAATAATGCAAAAAACCGCATCCATTTCAAGAGAATTATTATAACTGTCTGATACTCCAGCATCTTCAATCACTATATCATCTATTTTGTGATTACCACGTTCAGAGTGAGTTAGTACATGCTAAACTTAGTAGTGCGGATTCCTTACTGTGGAGGCGTAGATGGCTTACAGTCTTCTAAAGTCCTATCTCAATGTAGAAGAAGCCAAGGAGATCAGAAAGTCACTTCTTGTGATGGCACTTCCCGCCATAGGCGAAAACGTCCTGCAAATGCTGCTAGGAATCTCAGACACCGCTTTTCTTGGTCATTATGACTGGAGAATAATGACAGCAGTAGGTACTGCCAATCAAGTAGTTTTCATTTTTCAGGCAGTTCTAGTAGCTATTTCGACAGGGTCGATGGTCTTGATTTCGAATAGCTATGGAGCTGGTAATCGTCAGAGGGTAAATCTCATAGCCTGGCACGCAATCTATCTGAGCGTGCTCACCGGTCTTGTTCTTTCGTTTGGCTCTCTCTTTTCTGAGAACCTTCTTTCGCTGCTCTTTCCCTCCAGCGATTCCTTTATGCAGTTGAACGGGAGCAACTATCTTAGAATTATCATGGCCGGTTTTCCAGCAATGAGCATAATGATTGTGCTCGGGGCCACGCTGAGAGGAGCCGGCGATACTAGATCACCGCTTATTGCCGCTCTGGCCGCAAACGGATTGAACGTCTTTCTTGATTATGCGATGATCTTTGGCAAATTCGGTTTCCCTGAGATGGGTGCCGTTGGAGCGGCGTTCGCAACAGTTATATCTAGAGTCGCCGGATCTATAATCATAATAATCCTGTTGTTTCGAAACGGAAGGATATCAATTTCGAAAAAGCCACAGAGATTCTCAAAATGGCTGATCAAAGAGATTTTCGTTCTCGGTTTGCCAGCTTCAGTCGAAAACTTTGGATTCTCCTTCGGAGTTCTGGTTTTTGCGAATATCCTCTTCATTGCCGGTCCCCAGGTATACGCGGCTCACAGAATAGGAATTCAAGTAGAGTCACTTTCTTTCATGCCAGCTTGGGGAATGGGGGTGGCCGTTACCGCGCTTGTCGGAATATACAATGGGGGAAAGAAGAGGAGGTTGTCTATTGGTGTGGTAAGGCAGGGGTGGTTCATTGCCCTCGGAATTTCATCAATAATTGGGATGGCCATTACCCTTTTTCCAGATCTTTTCGTATCAATTTTCACAAATGAAGCGACGCTAATTGAAGAAGGAAGGCTTCCCGTAAGAATAATCGGCTTGTTCCAAGTGGTCATGGGCACTGATTATGCGGTGACCGGTGGACTGAGAGGAATAGGTGATACAGCCTTCCCTATGAAAGCATCCCTGGTGGCGATGTGGCTTATTCGGCTCCCTTTGGGCTACGTACTCGTCAGGTATTTGGACCTAGGGCTATTTGGCGCATGGATTGGGATGATGGCTGACATGGCGTTTAGAACAACACTTAAATTCATCAGATTCTACTCGGGCAAATGGGAGAGTACTGCAGATTCGATTCAGGCAAGATCAAACTGAGGTTTATGCTCCATGCGGAGCTTGACAATCTGGGAGACTGCACTGAGAACTAACTGGCCAATATACCTATCGGTTCTCTAGTTACTGGAATTCGGCAATTGCTTTGGTCTTTTAAGGCGCTTTTGGTAAGATAGTTTAATGTGTTCGGAGTTTTTTTCGCCGACCTGAATTATGCACGTCAAAGGAGGAGTCTTTTTGAGAGTGGTAGGAATTGATGAGGCCGTGTCAGCGGTAGATGATAACTCTTCTGTAATGATAGGAGGATTTTTGGGCTGTGGTTCTCCAGACAACATCATTCAAGGGATCGTAGAAAGGAAAACTCGGGGTTTGACTGTAATAGCTAACGACACTTCCTTTCCAGACAGAGGGGTAGGAAAGTTAATTGTCGGCAAGTGTGCAGCAAAAGTGATTGTTTCCCATATCGGTACAAATCCGGAGACGCAACGCCAGATGATTGAGGGAGAACTGGAAGTGGAGCTTGTTCCTCAGGGCACTCTAGCGGAGAGAATAAGGGCCGGGGGCGTTGGTCTGGGAGGAATACTGACACCAACTGGTGTTGGAACTGTGGTTCAAGAAGGAAAGAGAATTATCGCAATAGATGGAAAAGATTATCTAATGGAACTACCGCTCAGAGCAGAGTTTGCACTTGTGAAAGCGAAGAAGGCCGATTACTTTGGCAATCTGGTCTTCTCTTTGACTGCAAGGAACTTCAATCCATTAATCGTTCTTGCGTGTAACACAGTGATCGTGGAAGTGGAAGAGATTGTGCCTGTGGGCTCACTGTCTCCAGATGAGATTCATATTCCTGGTGTTCTCGTTGATTATGTTTCAGTAGGGAGTGTCGTCAGATGGACGCAAAAGAACTGATCGCCAGAAGAATCGCAGCTGAACTACGGGACGGAGATTTGGTAAATCTGGGTATCGGTATACCCACTCTTGTTTCGAACTATATACCAGCAGGCGTAAGGCTATTCTTTCAGTCAGAGAACGGTATTATTGGAATGGGACCAGTTCCGGAAAAAGGTATGGAGAATATAGACCTAACCAATGCGGGCGGTCAATGTATTACAGCTCTGCCAGGTTCTGTAACCTTCGACAGCGCAATGTCGTTTTCGATTATCAGGGGCGGACATCTTGACATAACTGTATTAGGAGGTCTACAAGTTGACGAGAGAGGGATTCTAGCTAATTGGATGGTCCCCGGCAAGATGGTGCCCGGAATGGGCGGAGCCATGGATCTGGTAACTGGAGCCAAGCGTGTGATAGTTGCAATGACCCACACATCGAAGGGAAATCCGAAAATTGTCAGGGAGTGCTCACTTCCTATCACTTCAAACAGACCAGTCGATCTAATAGTGACAGAAATAGCTGTCATTCAGCCAACTAAGGCAGGACTGCTTCTCAAGGAAAAATCTAGGGAAGTTACTGTTGAAGAAATTATGAAGCTAACAGAAGCGCGATTGATAGTCAGCGATAGTCTCAAAGACATTCTTGACTGAATATACCATCTCTTTGGAACAGTTTAGTTTGTTCTGTCATTGATAGATACTCCTGTCAAGATCATCTTATCTCATGCATTTTTTGGATTGTTTTCTTGTTAATTAGTTGTGCCAATCTTTGAGACGAAGACATCGATTATTTACCGATTTCCTTTTGAAATCCAAGCGAATAATTCTGCAAAGTGCTCTGAAAGGAGTGTTTTTCTAAGCCAGAATTGAAAAGACTTTAGAAGTTGTAAATTCTACATGTCTAGGACCTTTGATTTGGATTACTGGATTGAGTAAGACGCCTAACAGAAAGCCAAAAGAATCGATTCTATCGGAACTTCCTGAACCTCCTGAAGGTATGAACTGGGGAAAGATCTTGCTTCCTTTCGCGGCATTGATTGTCATAATTCTTCTGATGCAGTATGCTGCGTTCCACATACCTGTTATTGGACTTCCTCTTACTTTCTTGATTTGCGCCTTTGTTTCCGTGATGATGGATCGAGACCGCTGGAAGGTTAAGAGATGGTACGGAGTTATGGTGAATACGGTAGATCAGGTATTCCCACTTCTCGCTACCGTAATAAGTGTCGGAGTTCTTGTTAACATTATGACTGCTACGGGTGTAAGGGGTCTTCTTGCAATTACTTTCATTACACTTCCTATGGCATTCATTTATATTACTGCGCTGGTTTTCACTCCTTTTTCGCAAGGAGCTCTAAGCTATGGAAGTGCTATTATTCTAGGCACACCGATAATATTCCTTTTCAACTCCATGGGACTTAATGTGACTGTTACCGCAGCAGCCCTCAGCTTTCTATTTCCCCTTGGTGACTGCCTGCCTCCTTCCAGAATCGTTGGAAGGCTTACTGTTGAAACGGTGGGATACGAAGGGAGCTACATGTCTTTCTTGAAGGCGATTGCAATTCCCTGGCTGTTTATGGGTACAATTGGATTACTGATGCTAATCTTCCCGAACCAGCTAGACTTCCTTGTGGTTTATTGATGGGGGTGAGATGATGCTTGTTTTTCTAGACACAGTAATATATTACTTATATTTCATAATGACCGGAGTGTTTGCCTTTCTTCTTCTCAGAAATCTCTTCAAAAGGGAGAGAAGAAAAGGCTGGGTTTACGATATTGTCTATTCCTATGTCATAATGACCTTTATTCTCAGAATAATCGGGATCAAGTGAGGGGTGAATGTTATGAAGAATTCCTTTAGTCTGAAAATCCTCTTCCTTGTCCTATCAGGTATTCTGGGCGTTCTTGGCGCAATAGAGTTCTGGGAACTGAGACATTACAAAGAGACAGTAGTTGTCTCAGAGGACTTCACGGAGCGGATTATGCTTAGTGAATACCTTCCAAGCCTTAAGGGAACTTGGGGCGATACTCCCATCTACATCTATGATTCAGGTGTTCCAGGAGGTTCAATGCTGATTTTGGGTGGAACTCACCCTTACGAACCAGTTACGACTGTCGCAGCGTATGTAGTGATGGAAAACATAAAGGTTGAAAGCGGAAAAGTCTATATTATTCCTCATGCGAACATGAGCGCCTCGACACTTGGAATGCTCGGCAACGCTTACCCTAAGTATTTCTCCGTAGAGACGCCATGGGGTGAGCAGAAGTACAGGATAGGAGATAGAGGAACAAATCCGCTCGATCAATGGCCCGATCCATTTACCTACGTTCACTATCCATCCGGTCAGAACCTCGCTTACCAGGACATCCGGAATCTGAACAGGACTTTCCCTGGCAGACCAGATGGGACGCTCACAGAAAGAATCTCGTTTGCAATAATGGAACTCATAAGAAATGAAGATATGGACATTTTCTTTGATTACCACGAAGCGTCTCTTATGTATCCCGTCGTAAGTACTTACGTTGCCCACGATGATTCAATGGACATTGGAATGATGGCGGCAATGATGTTAAGTGCAACGCAGTTCCCGATGAAAATAGAAGCCTCTCCAAAGAATCTCAGGGGTCTAACACACAGGGAAGTCGGAGATTTCAGTGACACTCTCGCGCTTCTTATGGAGACTCCTGAACCATTTATCGATAGGGTAGTTGGAAAGATGACAGAAGAACTTATGGTAGATGGAATTGACGAATTCCTACAGACTGCCGCGGAAAAGGGTCTTCTATACTGTGACTACGACATCAAAGAAGGTTTCCAGGACGCACTGGGAAACACAATTATTGGAGCTCCTCTCGACTACAGGGTTGGAAGGCATCTATCTGGAACTCTGGAGGCCATCAACTGGCTAAATCAATTCTTCCCGGAAAAGGCAATGAGTGTTTCATTCCCGGACTACATCGAAGTAATGGAAAACGGTACGGGATACTACCTGCATGATCCATCAAAAGCAGATAAATCGAGAGTCTTTGAAAACTGAGGTCAGAAGTTTGATTCAAGAAAGACGGTTCCACAATCCGAAGGGGTAAGGATATGGGAATTAAGGTAAGAAGACTTTTGGCTGTGACAGTAGTAATCATGACAAGCTGACTGGCTTAAGTTTGGAGATTATTTGGTCGGAAACTATTGTGCTTACAGAATCAATTTCGGTACAGGTTTGCCTAAAGAGTGAAGAGAAGTCCTGGACTCCTTGAATAACCAGGATTACTAAGGATCTTGTCGACTAACTTGCATTTCATCTGGGAGGTGGGATCAGAGTCATATTACTGAAGCTGTAAAGTTCTTTGGCAACTACAAATTTATTCTAGAAGGGGTGATGTACTTTTATGAAGAAAGCGTTAATAGTCCTGATTGTGGCACTTATTACTTTAGGAAGCGCCGCTGTAGCGTGTACAATCCTTGGTGTTGGTAAGGATGCAATGGTCGACGGAACTACCATAATCACACACAACGATGACTCCACAAGCGCCGATTTCCGTCTTTGGATCATTCCGGCGATGGATTGGCCGGAAGGCTCCATGAGAGATATCGTTCTTGACTCTCACAACTATATCGATTACGGTAATTACCCGGAAGTCAATATCGGCACAAGGGGTACTCTCATAGGCCAGATTCCTCAGGTTCCTCATACGTACCAGTACTTCCACTCAAGATACTCCTTCATGAATGAAAAGGGAGTTGCAGTTAGTGAGTCGACATTTAGCATCGACACTAGCACAGATTATGGCAAGGAAGTAAGAAAGGTTCTCTGGACAGACAGCATGGGAATCATCGACTGCTGGACTGCCCAGGACATTGCTCTTGAGAGAGCGGCAACCGCAAGAGAGGCCGTAAGAGTCATGGGGGACCTTGTCGAACAGTATGGATGGAGCACAGTTGGCGGCGGCGGAGAAACAATGACTGTTGCCGATGGTGAAGAGTGCTGGATTGTTGAGTTCTACTGAAGAGATATCTGGGTTGGTGTAAGAATTCCTAGCGACCACTTCACGGTTGCTGCGAACAGAGCAAGGATCATGGAAGTCGATTTCGAAGACACTGACAACGTAATGGCTTCTCCAAACATCGTGTCCTTTGCGGTTGAGCAGGGCTGGTATGATCCCAGTTCAGGCAAACCCTTCAATGTCGCCGAAATCTATGCTCCAAATGACAGTCTTTACGCTACAAGAAGAGAGTGGAGAGCATTTGATCTAGTTGCCCCATCACTGGGTCTGAGCCCACACGATGTAAGATTCCCTCTTTCTGTCAAGCCTGACAGACTGCTTACGGTTCACGACATATTTGTGATTAAGGGCGATTACTATCAGGGAACGGATTACGATCTTACTGTAGGACTTGCCGCCGGACCCTGGGGCGATCCTCTCAGATATGCAAATACAGGCAGGACTGGCTCTTGGGAGAGAAGCATAAACATGCACAGAACTTGCTACGTCCACATCGCCCAGACAAACTCTGCCTATGCAGAACCATTCAAGGGAATCAGCTGGTTCGGTTACGGCGCGCCCGATACAACTTACATAGTCCCATTGTGGCCGATAATGAGAGAACTACCAAAGTTCTACGAAACTGGAAGCAGATTTGAAGAATTCAGAAGAGACTCCGGTTGGTGGGTAAACTCTTACGTCCAGCAGATGGCAGAGCTTCACTACAACCTTGCAATCCAGGATATCAGAAATTACAGGGATCCCAAACTGGAAGTTCTCTACAAGGTTACACCGGAAGTTCAGAAGATCACTACTGATATGTATGAGATAGATCCGGAAGCTGCCATTGATTTCGTCTCCAACTACGCCTTCATGAACGCGGTAGCATGGCACGAAGAATGGAAGCTTCTTGGTGACAGGCTTCTCGGGAACTATGCTCTCGGATATGTGAATTTCAGGTCCTCACCATATCCCGATTGGTGGAACGAGGCAATCGGTTACGGTTTCCCTGAAAGATAATTGATTTTCGACTCAGAAGCGGCCATTGCGGCCGCTTCTTCTTTTGCCCCCGTTTTCCAGAGACCCTACTACTCGAAGTCTCTCTGAACAACAAGATTGTTCAGGCTTTTTTTCGGGATTCAACAGATGCTTTGCTGCAGCTGCAATGAAGATGATTGTCGTTATTGAAAAAGGACTCTCTTCCTGTACAAAACTGCCTGAACTTGTGATAACATCTCTCAGTATGGAAGTCAAACTGGAAAGGAGTGGCAAAGGTGCAGAACATAGACAAGATCATGGATCTCGTGGAAGAGCTTTTCGACGAACTCGAAATTGTAGATGTTCAGGAGCTTACCGAGGCGTTGCCAGATATGGAGCAGGATGAAGTGACTGAGTTGAGATCGAGTATTGAGGAGTGGATTGATGGCCTTGACGAGATCGTTGCTCGCTTGCCAGAGTTACAGGCGTCGATTCTCGAGCTAAAGGGTGATCTTGAGAGATTAAACGATTCCGTTGTTGAGATCGAAGAGAATTTTGAAGAAGACTGATACAGCGTCATTGAAGGGGCCGAATGGTCCCTTTTTTGGATTTGAGATCGGGCCGAAGTCGGAAGGATCGACCTTGAAGTCATCGTTCAAGCATCAGAAGGATAGACTATAACAGCCTCCGATAGCTCTTCAAGTAACGAGGAGTCGTATAGCCTGTGAATCACGTACTTCACCAGCAGCTCTTCCGGAACGAATTTGTCTAGTTTCTCGCCAAAGAGCCCATACTGCTTTCTCAACTCAGTCGGTGTTTCTAAGAGAAAGGTTGATAAGAGCCCTGACATTTCACGACTTTCCATATTCGAGATTAAACGCAGCATCTCATGAACCTCGTCAATGTCTGCTCCACTCCTCACTACTACACTGTGCCAGTTAGCACTCACTGCTTTTAGACCGGGAACAGCCTTTATGCACAGAGAAAGAAAGATGTTGGACATATCGCCTGCAAAGGTTTCTATCACTATGCTCTTTTTGAATTTTGAAAGTGAAATCAAAGCAGAAGAAGCTTGGTGATTGTCGAAAAAGTCAAGCAGCATCTGTGAAGCGTCCGATGATAGAAAGACTCCATCGGGTATCTTCAGCTCATTCAACGAGGACCTGATAGATCGCGCAAATTCTTTTGTCATCAACGAGCTGCCTCCAAACCATGAAGGAGTTTTTCCACTGCTTCCGGGAATCACGGTTACGGTTTTCCTACCGGCATTGACTTCCTTGACCAAATAAGATCGTCCACCTAGAAGGAAGCTGACTTCATCGTCTGAAGAGCTACTTAGCACTGCAGGATGGATCTTTCCTATCTCATGTCCACTGAGCTGAACCGAATATTCAAATCCGCCGGGAAACAGGACAACGAAATCCATCTTTTCCTTTCCGCTTCCAAGAATTTCGGCCGTGGCGGCTCCTGAGATTAATGAAAGGCCTCTCCTGGCAAGAAAGGCCTCTTTCACAAGGTGATTCACCAGAATCCCGAATTCCTCGGTCTCGACCTTTCTGAAAGGAAAGGCTTTTTTGAGAAGTGCCAGGTCCTCCGTAGAGAGAAAGCCCCTGGTTCTAGCAAGCCCAATCAACTGGTGACCCAACAATGGAAGATGATAGTCGCTGGGTAGAAGGGGTTCGACAGATCCCTCACTCAACATTCGCAAAATTCCCAGAAGGTTGTACAGACTTTGTGGATCCTCTACGAAGACCGAAACTGAAGACTTGTTTCCCTTTCGCCCCGCTCTGCCGGCCCTTTGAAGAAAAGAAGCCGTCGACGGCGGAATCTCAAGGAAAATCACTCGGTCAATGTCTCCGATATCTATGCCCATTTCCAGAGTTGACGTAGCAACTATTGCTCTTAGTTTATTATCTTGCTTGAATTCCTCTTCGATTTCCACTCTGAGCGTTTTCGATACTGAACTGTGGTGAACGGGAACCTCTATTCCTAGAGCTTTGGCTCTGGCAGCGAATTCCTCAGCGCGCGCTCTTGAGTATGAAAAGACAAGAATCTTATCTTCAGTCTCTTCAAGAAGCTTTGAAAGATATTCGGCAGGAACTACTTCTCCTTCAGTGAGAACTTCAATCGTTCTCTTGCTTCTGTTTTCATCGGTCACGATCACTGAATCTCTCTCTGAACTACCTTTGAGCCACTCCAAAAGCAGTTCAGGATTTCCTACCGTGGCGGACATTGCGATTCTCTGTTGATCTACACCGGAAAGAATCTTGATTCTCTCCATGAGTGAAGCGAGTTGAGCACCTCTCGGAGAGTCAATAAAGGCGTGAATCTCATCTACAATTATGAATTCAAGACTGGAAAGCAAATCACTGTTCTCACTCAGAAAGATCCCTTCAACTGATTCCGGTGTCGTGACAAGTACCGAGGCTTCTCTTGCAATAGGCAACTTCTCTGATTTCGTCAGATCTCCGTGCCACTTTGCCGCTACTAGTCCAAACGGTCTTAGCATGAGCTCAAGGCGAGATGTCACATCGTTGATTAACGATTTGAGTGGTGCAAAGTAGATGCATTTCAATCCGGCGGGAAGCTCTAGCAGTCTGTTGATGACGGGAATCATCACTGCTTCTGTCTTGCCAGAAGCAGTGCCCGCTATCAACAGCAGATTCTTTCCATCAAGAACTGATGGAATAGTCCTATTCTGAATCTCTCTAAAGCTCTGCCAGCGATATCTATATGAGAACAGGTCTATCAATCTCTGATTAAGTCTTGGATCTATTACCATAGACGATCAGCAGCTTTCACCGAGTTCGAGTCTCCAATTTCATCGGACTTCTTACCAAGTCTCAGAGAGTCGAGTAGTTCAACCGTAAGCTTTGCGACTTCTCTGATGGAAGGTCTTAATTTCCCATCGATTCCTGTGTATTGCTTCATGAGGGTATCGATAGTCTTTTCTTCAAAAGCCGCGTCTGCTGCGAATGAATAGCAACTGGAGTAAAGCGTCTTGATTTGCTTGATTAGCTGTTTCAGATCATCTCTTCCCAGTGGTTCGAGATTGAGAATCATGGTTTTTCCACTGCTATCACCCGATATGTTTTTCATTCTGTCGTACAGAGCGTGGTAGGATGCTATTCCCCTGTGTTTATTCTCGAACCACATGTCCGTCCCAAGCCACAAAAAGTAAGTACTCTGCAGAAATCCTGAAGACATCTTGTCAATTATTTCCCGGAGCTGATTGAAAGTCCTATCCCTAACATCTCTCCTTCTATTCATAGTTGATTCGAGTTCATCCATGATTATTATGAGACCTGGTACCTGCAAAGTATCCATCAAAGAAGTGAAAGACTTCAAAAAGTTCCAGCCGTCATCCTGCAGGAAGTGGTATATCCCGTGTTTCTTCATAGTTCTTCTGTCCACGCTGTCTCCAACAAGATATGCATAGAATTCCTCGCCAGGAGCCCCCTTACCTGCGCTGGCAACATAGGCTGCGCAAAAGTGAGAAAACATTCCGTTAGGATCATAATTGTCTCTTGTTGATAGATATTCTCTTACTGAATGCACATCATCAGCGGGGATCTTCAGTTCCTCCATTTCAGTAAGAGTCTTTTCTGCCCATGCTCTGAGAAACATTTTCAAAGGATTGCCGTTAATACCCACCATTGTCATGTTCTTCATTATCGACCGGAAAAATTCATCCTGCTTATGAAGAGTGTCGTAGTCCTTTTCTGAAAGGCAGGAAATCATCAATCCCTTTTCCCTGGAGATATATTCGGCGTACCTTGCGAGAGTTGTTTTGCCCAGACCGTATTCGCCGAGAAAGACCCTAACTTTGCTCTTTCCTGAGAGAACATAGTCAATGTCATTTTCGATTTCCTTTGTATATTTTTCTCGGCCAGTCAAGATCTCCTTTACATAATCAACCGGAACCGCGGTTCCGGCCCTTATTGCCTCAAACATGGGGTGGTAATCCACAGAAATCTCCTTTCACTTTGCATTATTCATCTGAAGCAAACCTTGCCCTAAGCAGGTCCCTTGTCTCTTCATCAAAGTTGTATCCCCAGACCAGCTTTGGAACATCACCGCTAATCACTTCAATAAGCGCTTTTCCACCGCTAGTAACTTTCGGCGCAACAACGAAAACACTCCAAAAAGTCAGTCCGAGTTCCTGAAGGGTGTACTCCTTTTCCGGCTCACAAGAGAGAATTTTGCTGACAGTCTTCCGGGTTTTTCCCGAGAGTGCTTCGATTTTCTCTTCAAGCTCTCTGAAGCCATCTCTTTCGTCATGAACTGGCTCCGAAGAAACGGGGCTAGCCTCGGCCGTTTCCAATTCAGGAAAGAGATATGCCCACTCTAGCTCATTCATTCTCTTGGCAGACCATTCCAGTTCATAATGAAGAGAGTTTATCTTCTTGAGCAAATCTGCTGATATGAGGTCTTTTTCCTCGATTTCGGGTGCTTCGAGAATTTCGGCTCCATCATCCTCCTCTATGAGCCTTTCAGCTATCAGGTCTTCAACTGTTTTCTTATCATCATGGTATTCTGAAGCTTCCTCATGAAATTCTGTCTTATTTCTGGTTTTCGCTTTCAAAGGCGCGGGAAGGCCATTTTGTGGATACTCTTTCCACGAAGACATAATTCGAGCTTCCTTCAAGAACTCGATAAAAGTCCTTGCACTCTCTTCCTTTGCAAAGAAAAGCTTCATTAAAGGAACCCCGTAACCCGTCGCAGAGACGGTCACTACATAGTAATTGAAACACTCTATCCTTTCGTTGTTCTTAGCCTCTTTGTCAGGACCACCCCCGGGAAGGAGATACTTCCAGGTGTACCCAACGAAAAGTGCATCTTTACTGTCTAGGAAGGCTTCTCTTGAAAGTTTCAGCTCTTCCAACTTTGTCCTAATCGAGTTGAAAGGGAAGCTTCTCCCTGCTTTCTTGAGGCCCGACGATGTTATTGTAAGGTCATCAACCGTACAAAGAACAAAGACTCCGTTGCTCTCTTCTCCCTTTATTATGCGAAACTCACTTCTTCTTGACGAATACTTCACTGCCTCGCCTGCGTGAGCCAAAGGGTCTTTGATCTGTCGCTCTTCAACAATTGTCCAGCAAGCCCAACCGGCAATAGCTTTCTGAAAAGATGGGAGGATCTTACCACTTATCTTTTCGAAATACCACTTTCGGGTCTCTTCCCAATGGCTTTGACAAAGCCCGTACTCCGTTCTCGCCTCTTTTATTCCTTCTAGCCATGAAGCGAGAGTCCCATGCCTTCTGAACCCCTTTTCAAGGAAAGATACAAAGAGATTGTCAGGGATTTTAAGCCAGTTCATGAAAGTTGAAGAGTATTTCTTTATCTCTCTAATTATTGTTTCAAGTCGAGATAACTGAACCTCTATGCTGCTTTCGTCATATTCACCTACTGCCAGCTTAATCTGATTCTCCAGAAATCTGCAAACTCCTTCTTCATCAGGCGGAAACTGTGAGAGAAAATCTACCAGATCAGACTCAATCATTGGAAGCAATGAGCAGTCAAGGCAGAAAAGTCTTGATACAATTTCATTCAGGGGAAGTCTGACTCCTAAGTGATCAACGGTTCTCCGCACTCTTTCGTAGAGAATCTTGAGCTCCCTCAGACCTGTTACTAGAGATTCAGATTCATCGGCTATTTGATTAGCGTAATGAATTACTATTCTCTCAAGAATCTGAGGTGCCTCTTTGAAATAATCCAGAAAAGCCAGAAAGTTCTCTTCGAAGCGTGGTTTTTCCGTGGCTGCTTTCAAGAATACTTCAAGTAGGTCTGAGGTTTTGTCCGATGTTTCAGAAAGCAGTTCACCCTCAGCATTCCTGAATATGAAGGCATATCTAGTATCGAATAGTTTTTTGAAAAGATTCGCCACCAGTGGAGCTTTGAGAGATACTAGAGCAGCATTTGAATTCTCGATAAGCGGCTTCCAGTTTTTACCCTCAAGACTCTCATTGGCTTTCTCAATAACGTCTTCTTCAGACAAAAATGTAAAGAATTCCCGATAACGAGAATTAGACAAAGCAAATCCCTCACTTAAGGTGACTTCCAAGTTGATTATACTACACTTGAGAAGGCCGGTTAGCAGCCGCAGAATCGATCTTCTAGCGTTCGATTTCCCGGTCGATCAGCTCCGCAAGATCCATCAATCTCTCTGCAATGAGAGTTTTGTTCTGACAGGCTCGTAAGAATCTTTGATCTGATACAAGAGATGGAAGACTCTCCCCAATCTTCTCCAGTCTGGAAATTGCCAACAGAAGGTATGCGCCGTCAATTAGCTTTCTCACGATGCTAGGCAGTTTTTCTGGCTTATCGTATACTGTTCTTTCAATGTCTGAAAAGAGAAAGTTGATCGACTCAAGTATCACTTTGAACGAGAAAAGTAGAATGTCTTCTTTTGTTTCTAAAGGCAAGCTTTCAAGCCTTCTGAGCTCCGTCTTTATCTCTGCCACTGCCAGTCTAGATTGTGAAGGGTCTTCAAGATACTTCTCCATTCTCTCCACCGTTATTCCAAATAGATCGGCAATATCATCGGCGCTGCGACCTTCGGAGAGAAGCTTTCTCAAGAAGTCTTTCTTGCTCATAAAATCACCCCAGTTCAATTATATATCCTCTTTCCCAGCATTTTAAGAGCACTGGCAGTAGAACAGAAACCTTCTCAATCGATTTTGTGTTCTCGTGATGGGTTGATTATCGATGCATTTGTATTAGAATTTGTCTGGAGGTGGTACAATGAGAAAAACAATTCCGTTGATTATCGTTCTCTTTGCCGCCGTTATCCTATGTGCTAATGCTTTTCACTTTGGGTTTGGGTTTAATGGGTTGTTGGAAATTCCCGTCGAAGATCAGGAGTGGAGAGTCAGAATCATTCCCGTGTCTTCACTGTCAAGTGGAGGAGTCGTCGCTGGGGGCCTTGTCTTCAATGTACTCAGGGATAGGGGGTTCGCGATTCTCTCCGTTCTTCAACCCGAGAATCACCGCATTGTGGACACTTTTCATTGTGAAGCGATCGATGTCAATATCGAAAGACTGGAAGTCTTCGTTGCAGATGGAACTCACGGGCTAGAGATTTTCAAGTTCTTCGGACCAAACTTCTACAAACACATCCAAACAATACCTATGAAAGGATGGATTAGCTCTGTCTCGTACATTGACGATTATGTATTTGCTGGCAGCGAGCTTGATGGGCTTTTTGTAGTGAGGAGAGGAGAAAAGGAATTCGAATTGGTCGACCATATTCTGCCGCGGTATATAAATGATATTGAAAAAGGAATAACGGTAAACGCTATTGCAGGCTCGAAATACTCTTTCTATGTTGCCGCGGGAGATAGGGGGGTTCTGGTGTTCGAGAAAGACGGATTGACCCTTAGACAGAAATCCGAAATTCCTGTCAGCTACGCTATGGATGTAGCAGTTCTTGACGGGGAAGTTTTCGTGGCTGATTCTAGGGAGAGCAAGATAAAAGTATTCAGTGAGGCAGATAATGTTCTCAAGGAAAGCTTCAGCACAGACAGGACTCTTAGAGAGGTTGTACCCGTCGACGACTGGCAGCACAACAGGAAGCTTCTTCTGTGCCGTTTTGATGATTCAATTTCCATTTTTAGTAGAGATGATTTTCAGGAACTATTTTCCCTGAAAGGTGCGTTCTTTGGGATAATCGAACCAAGATACCTCTTTGGTTATCCCTTTCGCGAAGAGTGAAGCGATGCACCGCTGACGAAGTATTTCGACAGTGCGAGGAAGAGAACAAGGATAGGAATACTTGCTATGGCTGCGGCAGCCATCATTGCCCCTTCATTAGTATGCTTCTCCGTCGCGAATTTCACGACGTAAAGCGGAATAGTTTTCATCTCTTCGCTTTGCGAAATAAGCAGCGGCCATAGAAGGTTATCCCACTGGGTTCTAAATGTTAAAATTGCCAGAGTTGCGACAGCCGGTGCGCTGTTAGGAAGTATTATTCTCAAGAAGATGCTGAACTCTCCTGAACCGTCGATTCTTGCAGCGTCAATTATCTCATCTGGAAAGGTTATCAGATATTGCCTCATCAAAAAGATGCCGAACGCGTTTGTTAGAAATGGAAGAATAAGGCCGATATAAGAATTCTGAATCTTCAGTGATGTGGCTACCAGATAGAGAGGAATCATAATGGCCTCAAAGGGGATCATCATTGTGGCCATTATTAGCAAAAAGACAAGATTTCGCCCCCTGAAAGGGAACTTAGCCAATCCGTATCCTGTGAGAGCAGAAAGAAAAACAGTAGAAATCGATACTGTTCCGGCCACAATAAATGAATTTAGGATGTTTCGCGGAAAAATGAAACTCCCGTCGTTTCCCCTCAAAGCATGCCAGTAATTCTGCCAGTAAAGGTCTTTCGGTATCCACGGATACGGCATCTTCAGTATATCTCTGGAGGGCATTAAAGATGCGGTGAACATGAACACAATAGGAGCAAGGATAACAATGGCAGTTAAAATTAGGAAGGCCCAAATCAAGACATCAACTACGATTGATTGTTTCTTAATTGTCTTCATGATAACCTCCCTAATAGTCGACTTCTCCACCTGATCTGCTCAATCTAAACTGAAGCCAGGTGAAGAATAGCATCATAGCGAACAGCAAAATGCTCATTGCGCTCGCCCTTCCTATGTTGTGATCTCTAATTGCCGTGTTGTATATATTCAACGTAATGACATTAATTGGCTCAGTAGGGGTCCCTGATTGTGTGAAAAGATACTGAGTACTGAATGTCTTGAGACACTGTAGCATGGACATTATTGACACCAAAACAGTCGTGGGTTTCAGCAAGGGGAGGGTTATGTGCCAAAAGTCTTTCCAGCCATTGGCACCGTCTATTCGAGCCGCTTCGTGAAGGCTCTGAGGAATGCTGGCCAGTCCGGTAATAAATATGATTGTGAAGTAGCCGATGTACTTCCAGAAATAGACCAGTATTGTAGACAGCCTAGCCATTCCTGCTGTGGCGAGCCATTTGTAGTCTTTACCTACAGTTCCAAGCAATGTGTTCATAGTGGTGTTGGCCAGACCCCTTGGATCGAAAATCAGCAACCAGATCGCTGCGGCAACCACCGACGAAAGAACGGCCGGAGAGTAGAATGCCATTTGGAAGAATTTCTGAAATCTTCGTCTTGACATTATGCAAACTGCAAGAAGAAGACTGAATATGAGAATGGGAATGAAGGTACCCAAAGTGAAAATGAATGTTGCTTTCACCGAGTTCCAGAAGTCTGGCGACTTAAGCAGGTACTCGTAATTTGCAAAACCTATGAATGTTGGTGGACGAAGATCAAGAAGTCTCTTTCTGAAGAGACTTGTATAAAAAGCATTAATTATTGGGTAAAAAGAGAAGACGGCGAAAAAAGCAAGGGATGGGAGAACAAAGAACCATCCCCACCTTGCTTTTTTGTGCTCTATACCCCGATTTAAGATGTGTCTCAAAGGAAAGACTCACCCCTTTCTGAAAGAATTTGCCCGCCCAAAGGCGGGCGAATTCTCTAGTACTGATCGTCCAAGACTTCTTGAACCTTTCTGCGAAGAGTGTTGAGTGCGTCCTGGGAACTCCTCCCACTTAGCATAACTGATTCGACGGCCTCCTTTATGAGCGACTGGATCTTTGCAGAGCTCTCAGAGAAATAAACGACTGTTGACTTTTCGAGATCAGAGATGAAGACATCGGAGTAAGGGTAGTTCTTGAATGTCTCTGATTCGAGAAGATCGTTTGTTGGAATTATGATTGCAACCTCTTCAAGATATTCCTCCGCATGACTCAGCATATAAGAAATGAATTTCCAGGCCATTTCCTGATTTTCCTTCGGCTTCTGTGAATTGACCATGTAGTAGTGACCGTAAAAGTGGGCCGGGACATAATTCACAGCATTTTCGAACTGTGGGAAAGGAACGACCATAAACTCGCCGCTATCATAGAATTCCGGATTGTCGCGCTTTATTCTTGCTATTTGATACAGCCCGCTTGTGCACATGCCTATGTCGTTGTTGTCCATATTGAAGAGGCTTCTGGCGTTCTTGTACGTGGGCGACCCGAGATTTCGCCCATTTGGCCCCCAGGCAGCCATGTAATCAAGGAAATTGAGCCAAGCTTCATCGTTGATTATTGCAGTCTTGCCATCGTCGCTGACTAGCTTTCCTCCCATCTGTTCAACTAGAGGCATGAAAGCAACGAGATAGTACGGATACCTGAAGTCGAAGCCCCTTCGGGTAATGATCTCGCCCTCTCTTATGGTAAGTTTCTCCGACACTTCCATCATTTCTTCCCACGTCTTAGGATAGTCGACTTCCGGGTCGAGACCGGCATCTCTGAAAACCTTTTTGTTTAAGAAGATGCACCAGTTCGTAATCTCAAGAGGCAGCCCATAAACCTCACCTTCATATATCACCGGATGCAGTGTCCCAGGCAAATAGGACGCGAGTAGATCTTCCTTGTTAGCGAATCCTGCTGCTTCGTAACTTACAGGGGCGACTCTGCCATTTACGATGTAAGCAAATTCATCTTCAATTGACATATTGAAGATATCCGGCCCTTGATTAGCAGCAAAAGCTGTAAGTATAAGCTCTTGAATCTTCGTTGAAGACTGGGTTACCCTCTTTATTACCACATTGGGATACATTTCCTGGAATTCCTCAATGAAACGTTCTTCAAGTGGCGTTCTGTTAGGATCTTCGTGAGTCCAAAACTCCAGTTCGATGGTGTTTGCAGTTAGCATTGTAAAGCTCACAAGAAAAGCCATGAGTAGAGCAAAAAGAAAACGCCTATTCATTAAAAACACCTCCCCTTGGAATTGGAGCAACTGCTCCTAATGATATGATACAACTTTATCTCGAAATCAGAAGATTCTCTTGGGTCAATCAGGGCCATTGAAGGCCTTTCTTACAGAGATAATGATGTAGCATTAACTCATTCAAACAAATCGGAGCAATTGCAAGTCATATTCAAGGAGGTGGACTAATGAAAAAGACAGTGATTGTTGTGCTAGTAATGATTATTTCTTCTTTTCTCTCGGCATTTCACGTAAACTACACGGAGCTTGCGGTGCCGGAGTCTTTCGCCCTTGAGCAAAGCATCGGAAGCAAGACAAAGAATGTCAGCTTCTCTGTTCTTTCGAGAAGCGATTCCGATATAGTTTTTGTAATCATCTCCGGTTGGCTTTTTGATCCCAGAAACGATGAACAAGAGCTAGAGGCCTCGATCCAGTTGATTGGTAACGGAGAGTATTATGTGAGAAGAATTGCGATGGTTAGAGAAGGTATGTATTACGTGATAGACCCCTTCCTCCTGTCATTTGAAAGTGGGTATTCATTGGCGGTAATGGAGCTTAGAATAGACTATCACAGTCAACTGGAGGTTGAAATGAAAGATCTGAAGTATGAGAGCGTTTCTTTGCAGACAGATAGAAGGAGCGATCCGGGGCTTCTACTGGGAGAGATTCGTGAACAGGGGTTCGTCGAGACCAGAACTATAAGTGGAGAAGCAATTCTAATAATCGAGGCTGGAGAAAAGCCCACAGGAGGATACGATATAGGAATTAGAAGCGTCAGCCTTCTTGAAGACAACACTATCGAAGTCACTGCAGAACTGCAGTTGCCTGGAAGTGGTGACTTTGTTACTCAGGCCTTCACATATCCATATAAGGCGATCAAGATAATGGATCTCCAAGCCGGAGCTTACAGGCTTTCAGTTAGACTGGAGTCACTAAAGGATGGGGAATTGGTCGAGACCGCACTGTTCAACTCGAGTTTCTCCGTCGAGTGATCAGACCTTCGATTTTCCTTACATAAGCGTCGGCGTCGAATTTCCTTTTCAGACCATTTGAGTTCATATACCCAACTTTCCCAAATATTTGGCGTTCGGGCTATGCTCTATCGTGTTTTCAGAAGCACCAGAGAATGCCTGCATAACCATTTGGTCCCTGCCGTCGATTTCGTATTTGCCGTTTAGGTAAATTGCCAAGCGAATTGCAGTCTCTCGATCAGAGTTCCATTCAAGCAGTTTCTTTCCCCAGTACATTCTCATGTAGCCATGCATCTTTCCATTTAGAACCATTTCACTTTGAGCTGCGTTCCAGTAGGAATCATCTGTCTCGCTTCTTTCAAGTTGCGATAAGGAGTAAACGGGATCTCTCCCTCTGTCATTTCTATGTTCATTCGGGGTCTTCTGAGCCCAAGAAGGAAGCGACCTAAAGGAGTCATAGTCAGGATTGTAGAAAACGAAATTCGCGCTGAGTTCTCTCCTGACAATCAGCTCTTCAATATAGGCATCCGTTCCAGGTGTGTGAGACTCGAAGACTTTTCTGGTGATCCAGGATGGAGGAATTTGCGCAGTGGAGAAAAGGACTCATCTGCGAGAGACAATCACAGCTGGGATCATTTCTATCTTCCTCAAATCCATCTATTCTTAGTGCAATGAATCTCTTAAGCATGGTCTTTGCTGCTTCTTGGCCTCCACGATAATCGATTACAACGGTACACTTTGATCCAGATCAGAAAGAGAGAGTTCGTCTAGATCGAGTGAATCTTCGAATTCAATTCTTGGTCTGCTCGATATGAATTCTACGGGGGAAAAATCGTTTGCAAATTCCGGTACAAATTGCATTACCTTGCGTCTGAATGTGGCCGCGCTGTATTCTTCTTTGAAACTAGCTGTTTCCACAGGGACAACAACATTGGTTTCAACTGCTAACACAGAGCAATTCGCAACACTTGCGAGTTCTCTTCTCCAAGCAATCCGGTGTTTGAGATACCCGACGTCCGTGACGATCTCGGCACAGTGTTTCGACACAGATGGCAATATATCTGTGGGATTGCCTTTAAGAGCGACAAATCTTATTCTGGAATCCTCCAGACGATTCTTTGCATCTCTCAACCCATCCAGCATGAAGCTGAAGCTTCTTAGATTAGCCGATGGGTAATCGACAACCATTATGAAAAACACAACAAGCGGGACCCCAAGAGTCTTTGCTTCCTGCTTCGCAAACTCAAGTGCATGGTTCTCATCGGTCCTTTGAGAGGCCTGTATCCAGTACAAAACGAACTCTCCTCGTCCATTCTTTTCTTCGTTGAGCTTGTAAACTCTCTCGGCCTTCATTTCCCCGATCTTCCTTTGACCGAATCTGTTACCTCAACAAGCTTGATGGGTTTGGGTCTAAGAATGTTTGACGGAATAGATACTCGCTTTCAAAGACTACAACGTATGAACGAAGAATATGAAGAGGAACGCTAAGCGGTATCATCCCTTTTCGGTATCTTTCGAGCATATTCTGAAAGAACCTCTTTCTGAAGAGGAAATGTAGTCTGAAAAGTAACCATGTCCTTGCATCAATACATTTGTGTGCAAAGTGTGTTTCGGTGGGGTGGACATCATTTGTAGAAGTGATAGGCATAGTCATCATGAACGTCTCTAAGTTCTCTTGAGTTCATGTTTCCAACAATCCTTCCCATAATTCTCATTTCATTCTGATTGTAGGACATGAGCGGCAGCTTATTTTCTGATTGAAATTCAACAAGGCCCTTTCTAGTAAGCTGTTCGAAAGATCCCTGAAACGTGTGACGGTGAAGAGTTGTCCAGAAATGTTCTCTTATGATGTAATTGGATAATTTGCCTTCGTCTTCAATCGGAAGACAGCTCTATTTTGCAGGAGCAGCTCCTCCGAAAATCCGGCGTCTCTACCTGAGGATACCACTTTACCCTCTCCTGGACAGAGCTTCACATCCTTCACTCCACATGTAGGTGAAGCCGCTTTGAGAACAAAGCCAGCCACTCTTTCCAGGTTGTCGAGAAACTTGCTTGTTAAGACCGAAAGTCTTTCGGTAACTTCGATCCCTCTTAGAGATTGAACAAGCCTCATTCCATTAGTTTTAGAAACCATTCTTATGGGCGCTCCGGGAACACCAGCCCAATATCAAACTCGGGACATACGGTTGAGTAATTCACATATTTCCCCAACCTGCTTTCGAATTTGCTGGGAATCATCTGCCCGTTGTACCTGCAGCTTTCGAATCCTAAACATCTACTTACTACAACTTTCGGTCTGATCTGCGGCAACTGTTTAGCCTCCCTTTTTACTCTAGAAAGCCAGTTATCTCTTCAGCTACTCTTTTGGGATACTCGATAAAGGGAGCGTGCCCCGCACCCTCAATTACCGTTAGAATGCTGTCAGAAAGCTCTTTAGATAGCTTCTCTCCATAACTCAGGGGAGAAATCTTGTCTCGTTCCCCCCAAAGAATCAGTGTGCTGCAATCGATCTCACCAAGTGATTGTGAAAAGAGAGCTCCGTCGTTTCCCCGCATGAACTCATATAAGAAGGAGACGGGCATATGATCTACAAGCGCAAAGTACTTCCCAAACTCCTCAGACTTGAAGTTGCTTCGATTTCCAAGTCTTCTAAGATAGATGTATCTTTGAATTGGATATGTCTGATAAAAAAACCTCATTGCGAGCCAAGAAAGAATCTTGTTGCTTGATACAAAGTCGGGCAAGAAATCTCTCTCTCCATATGGAGAGGCATCTATTAAGACAAGGCTTTCCATTCTTTCCGGATAGTAATAAGCTAGATTCAGACCCACTTCTCCCCCCAATGAGTGGCCTATGACATCAGCCTTCTCAATGTTCAGAAGGTCCATCAAATCAACGGTAAGGTCGGCATACCCTTTCTCTGAATAATCACCCTTGTTAGAAGCGGTAGACAAACCAAACCCAGGTAGGTCTATCATGTAGATTCTTCTATTTGATGAAAGCAGCTCTGCAAGTTCTTGAAAGTCAACGTGAGATCCTGGGAATCCATGAATCATTAAAGTTGGCTTCCCTTCTCCAAGGATCTTCAAGAAAAGCTCCTCTTCATCCACTTTTAGATACCTTCCGTCTCTTTCTATCCGGTTGAAGTAGATTCTTGCCATCGTCACGCTAAAAATGCTGTTCACCACTACCAGTGCTATGCCGATGAGCAGGATCAGAAAGAGAGCCTTAACTACTTTCATCCGGGACACCCCATTTCAGGAAGTTCTGAAGTAACAATAAATAATATACCATCTTTTGTTGTGAAGGTCGTTTCGAAGTTGGTGGTACAGTTGCCATTGATTTATTGAAGCTGCAATCATCATTAGCTCTGCACGAAATAGCTCAGTACAAAGAGACGGTGAGCAAATCCCTGTTTTCTCTTTTTTATTCTACAAGAAGTTCAGCTGCTTACTCCGGGTTTAGATCGCCCTCTTCGAATTTTCTGATGATCTTTGAAGCCTCCTGAATCTGGCGATTTGCAAGCTCGAACCCCAAACTCGTCACCAGCTCTTACAATTTGCTCCTGGCAGTTGGATAAGAGATATTCAATTTTTTCTGAAGTTCTGAGAGATTACCTCTGTTCTTGATAAAAACCTTGAGAAAGTCTAAGCTAGTCAAGAAGGGAGAGCAGTTCGTCTTGTGAAAACGTCCCGATTATTTTAGTCCTGCAATTCTGACAGGCATACTCAGTGATTGCTAGAAGTCCGCCGCAGCTAGGACACTTGTCAAGTCGTTTCTTCATTGAGATCCCTCCATCCAGTAAGCAAAAAGACCGCAACCCCGATAAAAAATAATATCCGCTTTACTAGCTGAAAGTGGAAGGAATCAGTCTACTGAAGAATTTCAAATTTTAATAATGCACTTAATAAAAGTGGAGGTGTAAATTACAATGTTCAATTTCTAGATTGTAAAACAGACATTGTGTGCCAAGACACGTCGAAATTTCCTTCTTGTCGAATGTTGGTCAGTGAGATCGTGCAAAGTAAAACCAGAAATCCTCCGCATTTATGATACAGAGTGTGCCTTCAATAATGTATTTTCTTAAGCCAATGCAATGAGATTTTTCCGAGAAGTAACAGCCGATTCTCTATTCTATGATCGTCTGTTTCGTCTCTATACCCAGCTTTGATACAATTATCGCCGCAAGGATGCTAAGAGAAGACATGAATACCATTACGAGAAGAACGCTTCCGGTGATTCCCATGATCAAGCTTGTGAAATATGGTGCGATTATCCCCGCTGCTCGTGCCATGACTCCTGATGTTCCATTTCCGAGCGCGCGCATCTCTGTGGGATATAATTCGGGCGTATAGGCGTAGACCATTCCCCATGCGCCAAGAACAAAAAGAGAAATCAAGACGCTTGCGAACAAGAGAAGTCCGGAGCTGCTTACAAAGGCCATTATAATTGAAGAAACTGCCATCCCACCGAAAAAGAATGTGAGGGAGGGTTTTCTTCCGATCTTTTCAATAAGCAGTGCTGCGGTCAAATAACCGGGAAGCTGCATAATCAACATGAAGAAAGTGTACCAGAGTGATGAGACAGGAGTCAGGCCCTTAGACATGAAAATCTTAGGCGCCCACGTGTAAATTCCATAATAAACGAAACTTACCGAGAACCAGCTAATCCAGATCATGATTGTTCTTCGGGCTAGGCCACTCCTGAAAAGTCCAAGAAGTGGTTGCTTTGACTTCCTGTGCATTTCTATCTCTTCGTCGATGCTCCTTCCAAGTATCTTCTCCAGAGCGGACTTTCCCTTCTTCATGAACTCGTATTTTGGGCTTTCTGGAAGGAAGAAGGAGATTATTAGTAGAGGGATGCTGAATATTGCGAGAAAATAATATGACGAGCGCCACCCATAAGTGTTTAGTGTGATCATTGTGAATCCCCCGGTGATAATGCTGCCGATTGCCCAGCTAGATTCTAGAAGAGCAAGATAGAGACCTCGGATTCTTATTGATGAAAACTCAGTCAAGTAAGCATTGACGACGGGCAGAAGGCCGCCATAACCGAAACCTGAAATGAACCTTCCTAAGGTAAACATTCTCATCGAAAGAGAAGCTCCTGTAATTCCTGTGGCAGGACCGGCAATCAACAGAAGAAAAAGGTTCGTCCATTTTCTTCCGAATCTATCGGAAATTGCACCAGAAAAGAGTGCGCCTAATAGCATTCCTGCAAATACTGAGCTGGCCATCATGTTTTGATCTCCAGTAGTGTCAGCAAGATCAGCGATAATCGATGGAAGTGTGAGTGAGGTAATCATTACTCCACCGGCCACGAGCATCCACTCAAGTGAAGTCAAAATAAGCATCCTGGTTCTTCTGGCGGTAGTTACATACTTTTGAATTACTTCGTCAATGTTCATGAGAGCCTCCTTCAGGTAACCAAAAAGCCATTTCTTTTCAGTGTGTCTCTTATTCTTCCAAGAGCTTCTTCGGTATCTGCCTCTATTGTGTGAAGATGAACACCGTCCTTTGAAAGGCTAAGAAGTGGTACGGCATGAGATGCTTTCAAAGCTGCGATGAACCTGTTAAGATCGTCCATGTTTGACAGGTTCAGTTTTCCTTTCAGTTCTCCGTATACGGCATGAATTATGCTTACATCGATAACGCGTCCACCGGCTTTAATTATCTCTGAAAGCTCCTTATAAATGTCCTCTTCTGAATGTTTTACGGAAACGACCATTCTGCAGCTCTTTCTTTCATTGAGAACGTAGCCTCTCGGGGTCGACGATATGTTGAATTCTCTTTGTCTCAGTTCTTCTATGTCCTTCACTATCATCTGTCTACTGACACCGGTTTCCAGAGAGAGAGCCTGTCCCTTTACGGGACTGGTTGAACGTTTTAAGGCTTCAACAATGTAACGTTGTCTTTCTGGCTTCTCCATCTTTCACCTCCTGCAACAGTCACATTATAGCAGCTACTTTACAGTGAGTTCAATCAAAAAAATATGCCCCGAAGGGCACATCAAAGAATTCATTAAAGCTGGTGGCAAGGGACGGAATCGAACCGTCGACACACGGATTTTCAGTCCGCTGCTCTACCTGCTGAGCTACCTCGCCATCAATCTGGTGGAAGCGACAGGGATCGAACCTGTGGCCTTCTGCTTGTAAGGCAGACGCTCTTCCTCTGAGCTACGCTTCCACCACTGGCGCCCTCACGGGGATTTGAACCCCGGTCGCCGGCGTGAAAGGCCAGTGTCCTAGGCCACTAGACGATGAGGGCCGAAGCACGTATTTTATATTACACTATAAACTCTTCACGGTCAAGAGGTCGAGCTTCTTTCGTGGTCGCAGCACACCAATTTCTGAAGATCAACGGGCTTTAGGGAGGGTTTTTTCATGATAGAATCTTGAAGAAAGGGGTGATCATAGTGCCGATTGACTTCAGAATGACGAAGAAGGGGCTGATACTTCTCATTGATTCGTACAGGAGCGTCGATGAACTGAGGCAGGATATCATGAAAAAGTTTGCCGACGCAAAGGATTTTTTCTCGGGGGGCGATGAAATTTCCTTGATGCTTACTCAGGATACAAGCAAACCGGACGATATAGTGAAGATTGTCTCTTTACTCAGCGACCTTGGAGTACATGTAAAAGATATACTTGTTGGAAGTATGGAGCAAAAGGACGTAAAAGTCGGTCAGAAATATGATCTTGTTAGAGAGAAGATCACTGAGGTGCGGGGAGCCCAAATTATCAGAAGGAATCTAAGATCGGGACAAATAGTTGTTCATAACTACGATGTAGTGGTTGTGGGAAATGTTCATCCCGGCGCAGAAGTTATTGCGGGTGGAAGCGTTGTCATATTTGGAAGTGCAAAAGGTGTTCTAAGAGCCGGTTATTCCCAGGGCGAGACGGGGATCATTGCGGCAATTGATTTACAGCCTTCGCTAATTCAGATAGGCAATTTTCTAACTCAGGAATACGATCACTTCGAGGGTCCTGCGGTTGCTCATGTTAGGACCGGAAGAATTGTAGTTGAAGAGGCAGCTGATGTCAAGTTTGAAGTAAAGGGGGAGGCAAGTTGAGTTTAGCCCGTTTGTTAATGGATCTCTCCAATGCTTTTGGACCTGTGGGATATGAAGATGAAGTACATTCAGTAATTAGACAAGAAATAGGTCCCTTCGTTGATGAGATCTACACAGATGAAATTGGAAATCTCATTGCAGTCAAGAAAGGAACAGGAAAGAGAATAGGCATATTTACTCACGTAGATGAAGTCTCTCTGGTGATTTCCAAAATCGATGAAAGAGGATTCGCTAGATTCGAAGAACTTGGAGGTATCGATCCGAAGGTCCTTATCTCTCAAAGAGTAAGAATAAAGAGCAAAGACGGAAAGGAAAGATCCGGGGTGATCGGGATGCTTGCTCCGCATCTCCAGAAGAAAGAGACTAGAGGAGAGGTACCCTCATTCGATGAGCTCTTCATCGACGCTTCAATCAACCCTGATTACACAAAGATCGACATTGGTGATCTTGCAGTAGTAGATTTCTCGGCGTTTGAAATGAACGGAAAAATCTCCGGTAAAGCTCTAGATGACAGAGCCTGTGCAGCGATCAGCATAGAGACTGCGAAAGAGCTTTCGAAATATGTCTCAACTCCCACCGTCTACTTTGTGTTTACCACAAGGGAAGAGGTTGGAGCAGTTGGGGCTAAGGGCGCCGCTGAATCGCTTGAAATCGATCTCGGAGTTGCAATGGATGTAACTCATCATGATAAAGAGAGCGATATTGAGATCGGGAAGGGGCCCGCTTTATCTGTTGGCGGTCCAAACATTCACAAGGGATATTTCAAGTTGCTTGATAACTACGCGAAAGATAAAGAATTCAAAGTTCAATATGAGTTCGGACCGGGACGAACGGGAACCGATGCAGACAACGTCCAGATAGCCGGAAGTGGGGTTCCAACACTGCTTCTCTCCCTTCCACAAATGTTTATGCACACTCCGGTTGAAGTTGTTCAGATTAGCGATGTCGCATGCACGGCACGATTGCTTGCAGGTTTCTTCATCTCGCTGAAGGGAGGCGAGAGCCTATGAAACTTGAGAGATTGAAGAAGCTGTGTGAATTACCGGGGATTTCCGGATTCGAAGAAAAAGTCTCCTCCTATATCAAAGAAACCGTTGAGGCCAAGGTTGACGACATCTGGATAGACACAGTTGGAAACTTAATTGCCTTTAAGAAGGGAAATGGGAAAACTTCAAAGAAACTAATGCTTCTGGCTCACACGGACGAAGTCGGACTAATGGTGAAGAAGATCAATGAAGATGGTACGCTATCTTTTACCAATATTGGAGGAGTAGATCCTAGAGTGCTCATGGGTAAGAAGGTCTTGGTGGGAGAAAGCCTTACTCCTGGAGTGATCGGATTTGAAGCGATACATACTCAAGATCCGTCATCTATTCTAAAAACGCCCAGTATGGGTAAATTGAGGATCTATTTGGGCTATTCCAAGAAAGATGAAGCTTCTAAGAGTCATAGAATTGGTGATCCGGTATTTTTCGATACTCCATATAATGAAATAGGTGACTACGCAGTTGCAAAATCCCTTGACGACAGGACTGGTTGTGAGGTGCTCATAAGAGTGCTTGAAAGTCTTGATGGAACTTCGACTGATTTCGATCTCTACTTTGCCTGGGTTGTTCAGGAAGAGGTAGGTTTAAGGGGCAGCGGAGTCGCTGCAAATCAGATAAAGCCGGATGTTGCCCTAGTCTTTGAAAACACTACTGCCGGAGACAATCCAGAGCTTCCTGATTACAGGTGGGCCACAAGTCTTGGAAGAGGACCGGTCTTAACATTCGCCCATAGTGGGCTCGTTCTTGACAAGAAGATCCTTGATACTATTGTAGAAACCGCTAAGTCGAACTCATTAAGCTTTCAGTACAAAAGCAGAATAGCTGGAGGTACTGACGCAGCGAGACTTGCAAGAGTCGTTTCTGGCATACCTTCGGGAGTAATCTCCACTCCTTCGAGATACATTCATTCTCCAACCTCAATAATAAACATCAACGATTTTCTTGGAGTTGCCGAACTTGCCAGTATATTAGTTAAGGAAGGGAAGGTGCTGTCTAGATGAAAAGTCTTATTGAAAAGCTGGTCACGATTAGTTCTCCCAGCGGCAGAGAGCATGCAATAAGAGAAGTAATAGCTGGAGGGATCAAACCCTATGTTGATGAGATGAAGATAGATCCTCTGGGAAATCTTGTCGCTCTTAAGAAAGGGAAGAGCGGCAGAAAACTTTTGTTTGACGGTCATATGGACGAAATCGGTGTGGTTGTTACTCACGTAGATTCGAAGGGTTTTCTGAGAGTGGATTCCATAGGAGGTCTCTCCCCGTATATGCTTCTGGGTTCGAGACTGGTCTTTGATACGGGGGCTTCAGGAGTTGTAGATGTTGAAGGGGAGACAGTCAAGGATTTAAGAGAGACAATGAAAAGTCTCGACTATGACCACATCTTCGTTGATATTGGCGCTACTGATAAAGAAGACGCCGAGAAAAAAGCTCCAGTTGGAACCTTTGGGACATATGATTCAACATTCGTTGATCTCGGAAAGAGACTAGTTTCAAAGTCAATGGACGACAGGATTGCATGCGCGATAATGATTCAGGTGCTGAAGGAACTGGAGCAACCCGAAGATGACGTTTATTTTGTCTTTGCGGTTCAGGAAGAAGTTGGAATCGTAGGAGCCTGTGTTGCCGCTTTTGATATTATGCCTGATATGGCAGTTGCAATAGATGTAACTGCGGGACCGGATACTCCCAAATCTTTCAAGCGAATGGGCTTTAATCTTGGAGGAGGTCCGACCATAAAAATTAAAGATCGTGGAAGCATTAGCTCTTCAAGAGTTGTTTCCAGACTTAAGGAAGTTGCTGAGAAAAGGGATATTCCCACTCAGTACGAGGTTCTGATATTCGGAGGTACTGATGCGAGAGGATATCAGACGACCGGAAGAGGCATAGCTTCGGGAACAGTCTCGATTCCGTGTAGATATGTGCATTCTCCACACGAAATGGTTGACTACGACGACGTTCTCAATGCCGTCCGACTACTGAAGGCCCTTGCAGAAGAAGGAGTGGAATGAGAAGAATCACTTTTACAAGCGAGTCTGTCGACAAATGTCAGCTGATTTTTGGGAAGGATCTTATCAATAGCCTTCCTCAGTCCATAAGAATCGTCGACTCAGGATTCAAGAAGGTTTACGGAAAGATGCTGAAAGACGAATATTTGATGCCTGGCGGTGAACACATAAAGTCAATTGACAGGGTGTTCGAAATCTATCAGCTGGTAAGGACATCCAAGAGCAAAGCTATTACCGTGATTGGCGGAGGTTCGATTATCGATCTGGTAGGCTACGCATCTGCCGGTCATACAGAAATTGAGAAGCTTTTTCTCTTTCCCACGACCACTGTAAGTCAAATAATGCCGGCTGTGAATGGATTCGGAGTGAATTTCGAGTTTGTAAAAGATTTACTCTCGTCTAGAGGGCTGCCCAACAAAGTTTTTATCGATTCATCGATCAGCTACTGGTCTTACAGCCACTTGTCTCGTAGCGATTTTCTCTTTCCGCTACTCGTTGCGCTTTCCTTCGACAAGAGGTTGTTCAAGTACCTCTTCAATCATTTGGTTTCCGGCAGCGAAGTGTCTGCCGAACTGTGGGATGATGTGATTTTCTCCTCAGTAAAAGCGTATCTGAGGGGAATCGAGATTGGGAAATCCGTTGTTGGCGAGGAAATTGGAAGGCATATCGAAACAGCTTCCAGATTGAGGGCAGAAAATCAAGTTTCTCTGATCGTTGGAGGAATGATCGAATTGCGCCTTGCAGAGGAATTGGGAGCGTGTGACAACAGAATTGTCGAGGACTTCTTTCGATCTGTCAAGCTACTATGGAAAAAGGACTGGACTTCAAGGATCGATATGTCTTCTCTAGTGGATTTGATTGATCAAAAGGGCGGTGTGAGAATCAGTATGCCCGACGGTGAACTTGACAAAACACTGTTTGTTGAGGCTACAGTATTTGAAAGATTTGTTAGAGAAAAGACTTGGAGGGGATTGGAGAGCTTTGTATGAAAGAAGCATCGCACGATTATGTTTTGAAGGCTCTGATTGTTGTGGTCCTTGGTTTATCTGCGATAGTTCTCACACTCGGTGGTTACGCGATAATACTCAGGGAAGAAAACAAGAGGGCGGAACTCATAATTGAAGAAATCCGCAATTCAGTTCTTTCTCCCACAGTCGATCAGCCTGAGATGGAAGAAAACCCTGTAAACCTTCCAACGGGTACACAAGTTATAAGAGAGACAATAGCTATTCCTGAAACCCAGAACTTCTTCCTTGAGACTTTCGATTACCGAAGGTTGATAATTAACTCATTTGACTTTCTGGCTGAAGGCTCGGAATTTGGATACGTTGTGGTGGAAGAAGAGACAGCATTCAAGTTGTGCGTGGAAAAGGGTCTCGGCAAGTATTTTATTACACGAGTGGGCGACCGTTTTGGTGTGATGTTTCTAGGTGAAAACCCGCTTGCTGGACTTTATGATTCGAAAACTGCATACGGAATCCAGCTGGTTTCTCATACAGTTTCCGATGGAATTGCTCCGCAAGTCATGGACCTTAGGAGTATGGGGTTTCCCGCTTTTGTGTACAAATCAGTCACTGCTGATGGAAGAACATTCTATGCGGCGATTCTTGGAGTTTTTCCCGACGCAACAACTGCAAGAGAGTATTCTTCAACGGTTGATGTTCAGGCGCTCCAGAGAACAACCGGCTGGAATATCACGGACAGATTCCCGAGGCAGCTAAGATGAGGAAACCAGCTGCTAAAGAGTTGCAGGTAATTGGACCGATTCTAATACTCGTTCTTATGGGTTTTGTTGCCCTGACGGGTTACAGAGGGACAGAGATTCCGGAAGATACAGTTGATCAAAAAGAGTCAGTGGACTTTCCGATTGATCTAAACTCATGTAGCGAGAAAGAGCTTGAGTTGCTTCCAGGAATTGGTCCCGCGAAGGCCAAAGCAATCATCGATTACAGAACTTCTGTGGGTTCTTTTAGTTCAGTTGATGATCTTCTTCTAGTAAGAGGTATCGGTGAGAAGACTTTGAACGCTTTCAGAGAAATGGTATCTGTCTCAGGGGTGTCCGCTGCATCCAGACATGAAGCTACTTTGATTGACATAAACGTGGCCGATGCACTTGCCTTGCAAAGTATTCCAGGTATTGGTGAAGCTAAAGCAGCCGCGATAATTGAATTTAGAGAACACAACGGATTGATAAAGAATGAGGAAGACCTTCTACAAATACCCGGTATAGGTCCCTCAATACTTACTGAGGTTTTGGCCCACATTCTTCCTCTTCCTGGATGTGAGGAACAGGCAGGTTCAAAGAAAGTGAATATAAACGCCGCTGATCTGGAAGAGCTGTGTCGCCTACCCGGTATCGGCCCGGCCATTGCCCAAAGAATCGTAGATTTTCGGGAAAGTTTCGGACCATTTCGCTCATATGATGATCTGATAAAGGTTAGCGGCATTGGCGAAAAGACTGTTGTAAGGCTTAAGGAGCTGGTAGAGTTTTGAATTTACTTCATGTCTGCTGTGCACCTGATCTGGTGAGTACTGTTGTGAAAAGGGAGGAACTCAGACAATCCGAGCTATTCTTCTATAATCCGAATATCTTTCCAGGTGAGGAATTCCTCAGGAGATACGATGCTTTGCGAAAGGTATGCGAGAAAACGGCTCTTGATCTCCCGGAACAAAACCACTCTCCTGAAGACTTCTCAGATATTCTCGATTCATTTGGTACCGAAAATGAAGGCGGGACCAGATGCACAAAATGTATAGAACTCAGACTCAGGAAGACTGCTTGCTTAGCAAAATCGATTGGTTCTTCAAGTTTCAGCACAACGCTTCTGGCGAGTCCCAGGAAGTCAATCGCCCAAATAACTCTGATAGGAGATAAGTTGGCCGCAGAGTTTGATATTGAGTTTATTTCCGGTAATTTCAGAGCAGAGAGAGATAAGTTAAGAGATCTCCTGAAAGGTGTTTACAGGCAGAATTACTGCGGTTGTCTGCCAAGCAAAAATGAAGCAATAAGGAATAGAGAGATCAATGATTTGAGAGATCGCGAAAGGCTTGATAAGGATTTCAAGAGATTCGTCGATCTCTGGAATTTCAGAGGTAATGTGATTCCTCGGAGCAGGATTCATTTAGAAGAGATTTCGGACTTGAAAAGGATAATAGCGATAGTCAAACCCTCTGCACTTTTCGATGATATTCGAGATGCGGAACTTGAGGATAGAAGATGGTTAAAGACTGGTAGTTACAATTGCCGAATAATCAGGGAGAAGGAGTAATGAATGCTTTAGCTAAAAGGATCAGAACACTGGGAGAAGAGTGCGGTATGGTCTTTCGCCTTGTGGACGAGAATGGAATCCCATACGATGGAGAAATCGATTTCGAAGTCCCAAAGCTTGTTCTTGATCTTTCGAAAGCCACAGGTTCAAGAAGTTCAACGGTGGTTGATGGAATCAAGATTACCGCTCTTTATCTGGAAGATACTATAGAGAGGTGCTATTTGATAGTGCTTGGAGAGTTCCTTGAAGACAACGCATACAGGCTTCTGAGAACGGTAATCAAGTTCTATGAGGTCGATTTATGATTGAATTTGTTTTGCGAACTACAGGACGACAGATCGATCTTGATTCGACGCTAGATTGTGGTCAGACTTTTCGTTGGCTAAAAGACGGAGAGTGGTGGAAAGGTGTCGTTCGTGATACTGTTCTTTTCTTGAAAGAGAATTCCGAGGGCATCATAGTGAGATCCTCTTCGAAATCTTTGCTGGGAAGAGACGTCTACTCGGGGATTGAATCCTATCTTGGTCTTGAAGATGATTTGCAGTTGATTCATTCAACTCTGGAAAAAAGACTTCGAGCTTTCGACTTGAAAGTCAGAGCTGTCTCTGAGAAGGCTCTGGCTGAAGCCTCCGGGCTACGTATTCTCAGACAGGATTCATTTGAAATGGTTGTTGAATACATCCTTTCAACTCGCAACAGCATACCCATGATTCGCTGGATGAGCGACAAGTTATCTGAACTCTTTCCTGAGAACAGAATTGATTTTTGTGGAGAAAGCTACTATGGCTTTCCTTCACTGAGCCAGTTGAAGAAAATTTCAGAGGAAGCTTTGATCGACCTAAAGATTGGTTTCAGAGTTCCATGGCTGCTGAAGCTCTTTTCGAAAATCGAGAATGAATCATACTTTTCAGAGCTTTCAACTCTGACAGTTGAAGAGAAGCTTGAAGAGCTGACAAAACATGATGGTATTGGTTACAAAGTGGGAAGCTGTGTAATTCTCTTTTCTTATGGCGAACTTGGTGCATTTCCAGTTGATATATGGATTAGCAGGGTTATGAAGGATTTGTTCGCCTTTAGCGGTTCTACAAAGAAGCTAATGCAGTTTGGAATGAATTCATTTGCGCCGTATGGAGGATACTATCAAGAAGCGGTCTTCAGATACTACAGAACGCATAAACTGGGAAGAGATCTTAAATGAGAATAAATGTTATTGGGGGAGGACTTGCCGGTTCTGAAGCCGCGCTTAGTCTCGCCGATTTTGGGAATGAAGTGGTTCTTTACGAGATGAGGCCGGCCAAAAATACTGAGGTTCATCACACGGATAACTTTGCGGAACTAGTTTGCAGTAACTCGTTCAAATCTGAATCTCTGGAAAACGCATCGGGTTTGCTCAAGGAAGAAGGATGTAAGTTGGGATCTCGACTTCTCCAGATTGCTCATCATCACAGAGTTCCTGCAGGGAAGGCGCTCGCAGTAAACCGGGAGACATTTGCAGAAGAAGTCTCCAGTAGAATAGAAAACCATCCTTTGATCGAAATTAAGAGACAAGAGATCTGTTCACTTTGCCTAGATGAATCGGTTAATATCGTCTGTACTGGCCCTCTAACTTCCGGTTGTCTCGAAGACTTTCTTGCTGAGTTGTTTGGAGATTCGCTCTTCTTTTTTGATGCGGTTGCTCCAATAGTTGCTGCAGACTCAGTTGATTTTTCGCGGGCGTTTGTCGCGGATCGATATGCATTGGACGGTGACTATGTGAATTGTCCGCTTTCCAGGGAGGATTATGAGGTTTTCTGGAAAGAACTAGTGATGGCGGAAGTGGCAGAGGTTGAGAATTTTACAGATAGTTTTCTCTTTGAACGATGTCAACCTTTTGAAGAGATTGCGCGAAGCGGGATCGATGCGCTTCGATATGGTCCTATGAAGCCTGTCGGATTGATCGAGCCCGTTACAGGTAAAGAACCGTATGCGGTTGTGCAACTCAGGAAGGAAAACATTTCCGGTTCCTTATTAGGCATTGTAGGCTTTCAAACAAGACTCAAGTGGAATGAACAGAAGAGAATTCTCTCACTTATACCTGCCCTGAGAGCCGTTGATATTGTTAGGTACGGGGTAATGCACAGGAACACATTTCTTGACTCACCGAGGCTTCTGAACCCAGATCTACAATCCAAGATCAAGAGGGGTTTGTTCTTCGCAGGACAGATCAGTGGCCTCGAGGGATATGTTGAGGCAATAGTCTCTGGTAGGATTGTAGCGATGAATGTAAATCGTTTTGTTCATGGTTGCCAGACCTTTATTCCCCCCAGTGAGACTATGATAGGCGGATTAATCCATCATGTCACAGTCTCGGGTAGGAGTCCTCTGAAACCTGTGTATGCGAATTTCGGTTTGCTTCCTGAGATCAAAATAAGGAACAGGAGAGAAAAGAACAGAGTGAAGGTAATTAGAGCGCAGGAGGAAATGCAGCGCTTTCTGGAAGGGGTAGAGAGATGATTCTCATCAGTGAGCCGGTTTTTTCGCCAAGGCCTTGGGGTGACCGGGACTTGAACAGACTTTACGGTATTGCTTCAAAGGAGCCTATTGGTGAGGTCTGGCTTCTGTCTGATATTGAAAACATGAAAACGCGCTTGGTAGTGAACTCGACAACAGTTTATCCAGAGAATATTGTGGAGGAATTAGTAGGACATACTTTGCCGAGATTTCCACTGATGGTGAAGTATATCTCTGCTAATGAATGGCTATCAGTGCAGGTCCACCCTGACGATGAACTTGCTAAACTCCATGAAGGAGAGCCCTGGGGAAAAAGCGAGTGCTGGTACTTCCTTGGGGAAGGCCAGGTTCTTGCGGGAATGAAGGAAAGAGAAAGGTCAATCCATGACATCAGAGAAAAAGACCTGAATCATATACACTTGAGACGAGGAGATCTTTTGTCCCTGCCTGCCGGCATTGTACATGCAATAGGACCGGGTTCGAAGCTCATAGAGATTCAGCAAAACAGTGACATTACTTACAGGCTCTTTGACTGGAATAGGGGGCGGGAACTGAACCTCGAGAGAGCACTGCATGCTAGCAGACCCTTACTTATGCCCACTTTAAAGGAGCGAATGAAGCGTTTTGAGTGGGAGTATTTCTCGATCGAGAAGACTGATTCTTTCTCCGGAAAGGGAATCTGTATAACAATCGGAGATAAACCCAGTTTATACGTTGTTATTAATGACCTATTGGAGATGGAGACAGAGTTTCTTGCGGTTACTCTAGGTCCGTTCTGGAGTGAGGCGATATGAAGCGTGTGGCGGCAGTTGTGATTGTTTTGACCGTTTTGGCTCTCGCCTTTGCGGTTGACAACGTCAATCTTCTCCTTTCCAAAGAGTACCTAATTGAATTGCAGTCATTAGATAGCCGTGATCCAGAAGCGGAGGCCTTTCTGGCCATAGCAATTGGGCTCAAATACAGAGAGACAATTCAGCCGAATTACAAAGTGTGGTTCACCAACCTCTATTCAGGTCTTGAAGCGAATCTTCTTTCTCCGCAGCTGCAGGAAGGTCTGCAGATAGTAGAAGAACTGGTTTTCGTATCCACCGTCTCGGCATTAAACATGCTTTATTCTTCTGCGAGCAATGATGATCTGATCAAAGCAATTTCCTTGAGAACTTTCTTCTACGACTGGATCGACACAAGGGATCCCAGGTCAGCGAAAAAGATCGAAGAGATTGCCAACGAGTTGATTGATGATCGACCTGGTCAGTACTTTCCTTACAAAGCTCTTTTGGAGCTATATTCGAGCGGCAGTTCAAAGGACGTCCAGAGACTTTTAGAAATTCGCGAGACAATATTCTCTGAGAATATTGAGGGATTGCTTGGAGATGATCTGATAGAGAGTGAATTTGTGTCGGGACTTGATGAACTTGTAATAGAAGATTTTTTGACGCTGGGAGCAGAAGATCCTTTATCAAGATACTACGCTGCAATGTCGTACATTAAAACTGGAGAATCTCTGGCAGGTGTTGAGATCCTCGAAGATCTTGATCTGAATAAGATTCCACCTAGATTTGCTTCCAACGCCTCCTTGGTAATTGGAGACCTGAAACTTGAAGAAGGCGATTTTGATGGAGCCATTGAGCGATATCAAGAGTCAGTAAGATTCTGGTCCAACAATTCGCGGGCCGTCAGAAATCTTGGAATGGCGTATTATAAGACAAAAGATCGAGACTACTATGATCTTGCAAGATTCTATCTCCAGCTGAGTGGTTATGAAGATTCCGATGACGAAGTAAACTCCGCCTTGAAGGAACTGAGAAGAAGAGCGATCTTTGAGTTGGCACTTGTTACTGTGGTCCCGCTGACGGCGGTAGTAGTTATAGGACTCTTTCTGTTAGAATACGTTAGTAGAAAGAGAAAGAGTTCACAAGAACGGAAGGCAATGAGAGAAGACGGAGGAAACAATGAGGATTGATGTTCTAGATAAAGGTTTTGTTGAGCTAGTGGATCAGATGGGTGATGACTACTCTGTGGTTCAAGCTGCAAGAACTAGCTACGGCAAGGGATTAACAAACAAGGAAAGAGACGATCGCCTAATCCACTATTTGATGAAAAACGGTCATCATTCGCCCTTTGAACACATTGTGTTCAAATTCCATTTGAAACTTCCGATCTTTGTTATGAGACAACTTGTTCGGCACAGGATAGCGTCTATCAACGAGCGGAGTGGTAGATATACGAAGTTCTCTGAAGAATGGTATCTGCCGAGCGAAATTAGAATCCCCGATAAAGACAACAGGCAGGGCTCTGTTGTTAGTGACGACAAGGCGCTGAATGAAACGGCGATCGAGATTATCAGCAAAGCTTATGAGAACTCCTATGATGCGTATTCGAAGCTCCTTGAAATGGGAGTTGCAAGAGAGGTGGCGAGAGTTGTTCTACCAACTTCTATGTATACGGAAGCTTACTGGACGATAAATGCAAGGTCTATTATGAACTTCCTCAACCAGAGGGCAGATTCACACGCTCAATTAGAAATTCAGCATTACGCAATCGCGATTGCAGAGATTCTTGAGACCAGTTGTCCGGTGACGTTTGATGCTTTTATTCGGCACAACTACACTGGTGATCTTCTGAACAAGGAGGTTAGGGGATGAGGTTGTCCAAAATCATCCAGTTGCTCGAAAGTGAAGTTCTCACCATCAAAGATGAAGATCCTGAGATAGAGTCAGTGGGGGCTGCCGATTTGATGAGTGACGTACTGGCTTTTGGAGGCCCCGGAATGATTCTGGTGACGGGTTTGAACTCCCCTCAATGTGTTAGAACGGCTTCTGTGGTAGGAGCTGCAGCGGTAGTCATTATAAGAAAGAGAAATGTTCCTGAGACCACTATTGAGCTGGCTCAGGAACTCGACATGCCTCTGGTTCATGCAAGGATGTCGATGTATAGAGCCTGCGGGATCCTATTCAGAGAGGGTCTTGGAGATTCTCTTGAGGAAGGTAAGCAGCTTGGTTGAAAGGAATGTAGATGATCTTCTTGATAAACTAAGGGGTTTATTCACTGATATTACGGCCAAAGACATAATGATAAAAAGCGTTATTACTCTTACCAAGGATAGAACAATGTGGCAGGCTAAGGAGCTCATGAGAATCTGCAAAATCTCGGGTGTTCCCATTACCGATGTTGAGAATCAGCTTGAAGGAATAGTCAGCATAGAAGACATAATTGTTGCTTTGGAAGGAAACTACATTACAGATCCAATAGAAAAGCATATGACCAGGGACCTGGTAACTTTCTCACCGGAGACTAATCTTGAGATGCTAATCGAGCGATTCAACCGTTACAGGTACGGTAGATTTCCGGTAGTGGATTCTAATGGAAAACTTCTCGGCATAATCACTAAGAAGGATATAATCGGTGCGATTCTTGACAAATTTAGACTTATTTACGTTCACGATACGAGACGAAGGGAAGTGCTGGAAAGAAGCGTTGACTGGTTTGACAAGTCTTTAATTTCAGGTGCCTACGTTGAGAAAACCAGCGCAGATTTCGTCTACCACATCGATTATACCGATATTGACACGGCAGGAGTCGGGTCTGCCAAGTTAAAGAGTTACTTGAAGACACTGACAGATGATGATTCCCTCATAAGAAGGGTTTCGATTGCCTGTTACGAAGCTGAAGTCAATGTTGTGATCCATAGTGGAAGTGAGGGTTACATCTTTGCCTGGTACGATGAAGACGTAACTAGAGTAAGGGTGGAGGACTATGGAAGAGGAATAGACAATGTTGAACAGGCGATGAAAGAAGGGTTCTCAACTGCTTCTGATCATGTTCGAGAACTTGGCTTTGGAGCCGGAATGGGCCTGCCAAACATGAGAAGGTATTCCGACAAGATGGTTGTGGTCTCTGAAGCAGGAAAAGGGGTTGTCGTGGAAATGCACTTCTATCGGAATGGGAGGAAATAATATGAAGCTGAGCGAACTAGTTGAAAAATGCGAACTTAGAGTAATCACAAGCTTACTTCTGGAGACAGACATATCAGACGCCTACATTGGGGATTTGCTTAGTGACGTAATGGGGAACGCCCCACCAGAGTCAATCTGGTTAACTGTTCAGTCTCATATGAACATACTTGCCGTGGCTACAATTGTTGGAGCTAGAGCGATAGTGCTTTGTAATGGTCTGCATTTTGAGGAAGCGACCATAAAAAAGGCTGAAGAGACAGGAGTAGTGCTTCTTGAAAGCGATGAAACGACCTTTAATCTTGCTTTGAAGCTTCTGAAGAGTGGTTTGAAAGGTTGAAATGATTTGTCATTCCTTTGTGATTTTCATATTCATAGTTGTCTTTCTCCCTGTGCTGACATAACGATGACCCCTCATGAGATAGCTTCAGTATGCGTATCGAAAGGGATCGATTGGATTTCAATCACTGATCATAACAGTGCCGGGAATGTCAGGGTTTTCAGTAAAGTTCTGACTAGAGCCGGTGTGTCTTTCATTCCTGGTATAGAAGTACATACAGTTGAGGATGTTCATGTTTTGGCATATTTTCCCGAGGTTTCGCTGGCTGAGGCTTATTCAGACTGGATTAGAAAGGAAAGGCTTGCGCATATTTCTGTAGATCCAGAAATATCCGGTTATCAGCTGTTTGTTGATGATAATGATTCTTTCACCGGTATGGAAGAAATTTGGCTTGGCCAACCTACTACTTTGGGCATTTCAGAGACTCTGGAAACTGTTCGTGATAACGGTGGAGTATCTGTTATGGCTCACATTGACAGGAAGATGGGCCTTATAACGCAGCTCGGAGTTATTCCCGAGGAGTACAGAGAAGTACCGATGGAGATCTCCTTTAGAAGGACTTTATTTGAGGGGATTGAGTCAAGAAACATCCTTCATTCAAGCGATGCTCACAGTCTGAATGTTATCGCGCCCACTGTATCCCTTTCGGCGAATACAAGAAGCTTTGAAGAGTTTAGATCGGCGATTTTCTCTTTTGGAAGGACGTTGAAAATAATATGGGACTAAGAACAATATGCGATCACATACTTGACATTGCTCAAAATGCAGTGGATTCCGGAACGAAAAAAGCTGAATTGAAAATCCAAGAGAAGAGAGGATATAGCTTCTCTTTTTCGGTACTTGATTGGGGGAAGGGGATTCCTTCTGAATCGCTTGAGGCTGTCTTAGATCCATTCTATACTGAGAAGAAAAAGAAAGTGAAATTCGGGCTAGGGCTCCCAATGCTGAAATTTGCAGCAGAGACTACTGGAGGGACATTCAATATTTGCTCAAAATTGGGATCGGGTACGGAGATAACTGCGTCTTTCTTGCTCTCCAGTGTAGATTGCCAGCCAGTTGGAGACATTCCCTCGACTCTATTCGCAGTAATAACTATGAATGATGTAGACTGGACAGTAGAGAGAGTTCTCGATGAAGATGGATACACATTCTCTTCATCTCAGTTTCGAGAAGCTTTGGGGAACGACTGTTTCACTTTTCCAGTCAAAATGAGGATGATTCTAGGAATTCTTCAAGAGGCAGAAATATCACTGGGAGGTTTATCGAATGTCTATTAGAAGACTGTTTGTAATTATTGCATTGGTTCTGACTTCTGCTTTTGCTGCAGCAAGTATGATTCCCTCAAGAATCACAATTCTTGACAACAGAGTGATCTCAGATAATGAGGTTCTTGGGATGTTGAACATTCAACGTGGTGAAGAGATCAGCGATTCCGAAATGAGAGAAGCTTTAGAAAGAGTAAGAGGCAGTGGTTACTTTTCCGACGTCTACTACTCTTTTGATGAATCGTCTAGCCTTTTATCAATACAGGTTAAGGAGTATCCCGTAGTGGATGTTGAAGTCTCTTTCGACGGACCAAAAATCGTTGAAGAATCTGTTCTTGAGGCTGTCTCAGTTATAAAAAGTGGCAAACCTATGAATCCCTCCAGACTGATGTATGATATTCCACTGACTCTGGACGCCATTGAGGCCGAACTAAGAGAAAATGGTTACATAGAACCGTTTGTCAAAGTAGATTGGGAAACAGACAAGAGCAGATCAGACATCTTTTCCGGTAACATTTCTGACAGGGTGAAAGTAACTTTCAAAGTCAGAGTATCCTTCCTCTGGGAGCTTTCAATTGATGCACCTATTTCCGATGACGCAAAATCCTATCTTGCTAGTAAGTTGCAGATAGATTACTTGAAAAAGTATTATGATACCTCAATTCTTATAAGGTGGATTAATTCAAAGAAAAAGTACGTTCCCAGGATCGAAGACATAAACGCAGTTGTTCAGACAATTTACAGTACTTACTATGCTAATCCAAATGGGCAGTGGGGTCTCGACGACTTGACTTACCAGGCAATGATCGTGACGTTGAACAATGCTTTGAAAAGCGTGAGGCAGGTAACTCTTCCTGAAGAGGTAAAGGAAAGCAATGCGTTGTCAATGAGCATAACCTTCACACCTGTAGAATATGTGAAGTCTGAGTTCAATCTTAGGAGCGTTTTTGTTGAAGGGAACGTCAATCTCCAGAAAGGCGAAATCCTTAGGGAAACCGGACTAATTGAAGGTCAGAAGGTTAACAACGAAGTCGCAACGAAGGCTATCCAGGCTGTTCAAGATTTGTACAGCGACAGTGGGTATCCCTTTATGAGAATTGAGCCTGCTATTGATGAGAAGATCGGTTTCTTCAGTCTCAAAATCACGGAGCCGCTAGTCAGAGACGTAACAGTCGAGTTTGACGGTCCGAAGAAGACACAGGACTATCTGATAAGCGAGAAGATAGTCATAGAAAAGGGCAAGGTCTTGTCCTTAGATGAACTTAGAAACACATATGCGTTCTTGAACAATACAGGCTATTTTTCGAAAGTGGACATCGTTCCTGTACCCGTTGGTACAGATGCTCTCGATGTCAAAATCACGCTCAAAGAAACCGATAAGAACAACAAAATTGGTGGCGGCGGAGGCTGGCAGAATGGTCTGAATCTCTATCTGGATCTCGGTCTTCTTAATGTTTGGGGTTACGGTCAGAACATTTCGACTACTCTGAGCGTTACGCTCCCCATGCCTAATAATAAGGAAGTAATTATCACCAACGGTGCTACGGAAACAACTACAAGAAGACCTGCCTTTGACGCTACGATTGGCTACTCTATACCGAAAATCGCTGGCTCTCGTCTTGATCTTGATACAGCCTTCAAACTGAAATTTACCGGATTCAATACGACTGTCGATTCAACAGATACTCTAGTTAAAAAGTCATCGCAGGAAACGGAGTTTATGTTTTCCTTGACTCCAATCTACAATATTTCGCCAGGACAGAAAGTTGGATTCACTGCCGGTTATGAATACTTGATGTCCGAGAGTCAGGTTTCTACGGAGACCAAGGCATCAACGGGAACAGATACAGGCAGAGTATCCGAGAGTTTTGACGGTCTCTTCACCGGTGTAAGCTATGAACTTTCGACGCGCGATGATCTGATGAGGCCGACGATGGGAAGCGAATACCTTGCAGGGTTGAACGTTAGGGGAATATTTGGAAAGGAAAACAAGTTATTTGTGTCAGGTTATGCAGAATACAGAAACTTCATGTCTATAGGAGATCCGGTTCTCGGATTCAGAATAAGGACTCAGCAGCTATTTCCTCTTTCTCCTCACGGAGTCTTCAGGAGCTATTTGTTGAGTCCTGATACATTTATTAGAGTAAGGGGTTCACAGAGTATAGGTCAGAATGCGTACGGGGTAACCGTCGGTTCTGCACAATTACGATATCCTCTTACACCGGAAACTTCATCAATACCTGTAGACATTGTGGGGTTTGGCGACTTGCTTTTCTATCGTAATACGTCTGGCGGAGATGTTATTGGAGGCAACTTCCTTGCGGACTTCGGTCTCTGCCTGGACATATCAATACCTATGATAGGACTAGTTAGACTGGGTTATGGATATAATACCTATCTGGCTAATCAGAGTTCGACAAGTGGGAAGCCGTACTATGGAACACCCTTCTTTGGTTTCGGTCCTGCCTTCTGATAGAAGAAAAGAAGCGCGGCGTCTGCCGCGCTTTTTTCTGCGCCATTATCTTATCGCGCGAAGGAAGTTCAGAACAGAAGACGAGTTGGCAACTGGATTGTACCCACCTTCCTGAACTACCAGTTTCTGAACGTCAAGTTCGCCGATGAGCCTCCCCATCATTGAGAAGTCTTCATCATTCAAATTGAAGTGGCCAATGCCGTCTTTCTTGTGACCGTCAATTCCCAAGGAAATAATGAGCAAGTCTGGAGCAAAGTCATCTATCTCCTGAAGAGCCTTTGAAAGTGTGCGCATATATTCAGGACCTTCTGTCCCGCCGGCAAGGGGGAAATTCATGTTGAAACCTTCTCCGGAATCTGAACCTATCTCCCATGAACTGCCGCTTATCCACGGATAGAATATCTTTGGATCACCATGAATTGAGACATAAAAGACAGTGTCATCATAGTAAAAAATCTCCTGGGTGCCGTTGCCGTGATGGAAATCAACATCCAGAATCGCGACAAAACCTCTTGTATGCTTCTGGTAATACCTAGCTGCAATTGCAGCGTTGTTGAAGTAGCAATAGCCTCCACCAGTCGATATTCCGGCATGATGCCCAGGCGGTCTGCAGAGCGCATATGAGACACTTTCGCTTTCAAGAATAGAATCTACAGCATTCAGGGCTGTAGAGACAGACGCAAGGGCCCCCACGTAGCAACCCGACGTGACTGGCGTGCCGGTGTCGAAAAGCTTATCGTACCCGAAAACCTCTGGGAAGTATTCTCTGTCTTTTGATACAGATAGGCTCTTTTCTCTTAACCATTCAACATATTCAGGTGAGTGAACCTGGTATACATGGGAACAATGATAGTCACGAGGCTCTTTAATCTGAAAACCAGACGTTTCCAGAGCGCTCCGAATTGCCTCAATTCTCTCCGGTTTGTCTGGATTCTCAATCCATATACCACCCTCAAGCTCTTTCATCGGCAGATGAAAGAGATGTCTTCTATCGTAAAAAACTATCAACCGTCTTTCACCCGATTCTCGTCGACCCTAATTTCAAGTTTATCTACTCTTTTCTTGTGGCGGCCACCTTCTTCTGATGAGCTAAGAAAGGCATCAACAATCCAGCCAGCCAGCTCACTACCAATCAGTCTGCCTCCAAGAACCAGAACGTTAGCGTGGTTATGCCTCCTGGCAAGCGCTGCCATCTCAGGGAAAAAGCATAGTGCGGCGCGGATGCCTCTGTGCTTGTTTGCCGCAATCGACATTCCAATTCCAGTTCCACAAAGTAAAACGCCAAAATCGGCTTCTCCATTTGTTACTGAACCACAAACCTTTTCTGAAAAGTCAGGATAATCTACCGGATAGGCGCCCGATTCCGGGCCAAGATCAAAAACTGTGTGTCCCCGTTTCTCTATGTATTTAACAAGATAGGATTTCAGCTCAAATGCAGCGTGGTCAGAAGCAATCGCGATCTTCATCTTTTGACTCCTTAATTGTTTAAATTACTTGTACCAGCGGATAACTCCGGAAAGCCGGCCCTGCACCTTTACTCTGTTCGCTTCTACAACGATAGGAAGCATCTCCGGATTTGAAGGCACAAGTCGAATCTTTGGCCCTTCGTTTTCGTACTTCTTTAGAGTAGCATACTCATCATCTATTAAAGCCACCACAATATCGCCGTTATTTGCCCACTCCTGTTTTCTTATAATCACAAAATCTCCATTTACTATGTGGGAATCAATCATACTGTTGCCGGTAACTCTCAACATGTAGTACTCAAATCCTCTTCTGATCATCCAAAGAGGTACTGGAATCTTCTCTTCTTCCATCTGAACAGCCTGCACTGCTTCGCCCGCTGCAACATTGCCGATAACAGGGAGCATGACCACATCTTCGCCAGGTGCCAGCGAAGAACCGTCTGGGCTTTTAAGAACTCTTATTCCACGAGAGACACCGGTTCTTTCGATGTAGCCCTTCTTTTCCAGAGACTCGAGATGTTTTGCCACTCCCCTAGGAGAAGATATGTCGAAGTCTCTGCAGATATCTCTGATGCTTGGAGGATAACCATAGAGCTTAATGAAGTTCTCGATATACTCCAGAATCTTCTTCTGTTTCTCCGTCAGCGTCAATTCATGACACCCCCTATTCTCGGCCGGGAATTCAGTCAACTACTACCGCCATCGTCGCAACGATATCATTTTCCTTTAGATCTACGATCCTGACTCCCTTGGTCACTCTTCCAGTGGGTCTAACCTGTGAAATGGGGATTCTTATTGACATCCCTGACTTGGTGGCAAGTATCACTCCATCGTCGCCAGTAACCACAAGAGTTCCAATAACCTGACCGATCTTCTCCAGCCCATAAATATTCTTCACTCCCAAGCCGCCCCGGTTCTGACATCTATACTCTGAAATGCGAGTTCTCTTGCCACCGCCTTTCTGAGTCGCAGTGAGAAGAAACCTCTCGTCTTCGGCCGCTACGATGTTAGCTCCGACGACCTCATCGTTCTTCTTCAGTCTTATTCCCATCACGCCCGCCGCGCTCCTGCCCATGGAACGTACCTGTTCGAGGGAGAATCTGATAACCATCCCGTTTTTCGTGGAGATTATTATTGTGTCATTGTCTTTTGTTGTAAGCGATGCATCGATGACTCTGTCGTTTTCGTTCAACCCAATGGCCTTTATACCGGACACACGGACATTGAAGAAAGCTTCAAACTTAGTCTTCTTTATCTTGCCTGAACGGGTTGTGATGACGAGATACTTTCCTTTAACTTCTTCCCTTCTTGTTGAAAGAACGGCCTGGACATTTTCGTCGGGGTCGATCTTTATGTAATTTGCAAGGAGTTTCCCCTTTGAATCTCTTGAAGAGTGATCAATTATGTGATTGTTCAGCACGTATGCTTTACCCTTTGAAGTTATGATAACCGTTTTGCTAAGCCTCGTAGTCGTTAGTATATTGACAACAAAATCCTCTTCACCCGTTCGTACTCCAATGACACCCTTACCGCCTCTACCCTGCTTTCTGTAACTTTCGAGCGGTGTTGACTTTATGTAGCCCTTCTTTGTTACCATGAGAACGATTTCTTCGTCGGGGATGACGTCTTCTATGTTGAAATCCGTTCCATTTCCCAGATTGATTCTAGTTCGCCTTGCGTCACCGTACTTCTCTTTTATCTCCCCGAGTTCTTTCTTAATAATTCCGTAAACCTTCTCATCGCTCGCGAGAATCAATCTGTATTCGTTGATTCTAGCGACCAAATCTCTGTATTCATTGAGAAGCTTCTCAATTTCCATTCCTGTAAGTTTCCCCATTTTCATGTCAAGAATGGCGGAACTTTGCTCCTGGGTTACTTCAAGAGTCTCCATGAGGTTTTTCGAAGCTTCCTCTGCATTTGCCGAATTACGAATAATATCGACAACAGTATCGATGGATCTGGTCGCCTTAGTCAAACCCTCGACAATGTGAGCCCTTCTGGATGCTTGCTCAAGATCGTATTCAGTCTTTGCTCTAATTACATTGAACCGATGAGAAAGAAAGCCCTGGAGGATTTGCTTAAGATTCATTACTCTTGGGCGCTTCTTCTCGTCAATAACCAGCATGTTCACGCTGAAGGTCGTCTGCAGTTGGGTGTACTTGAATAGGAGATTAAGAACAACATTAGGATCGGCTCCTCGTTTCAACTCTATTACTACCCTAAGTCCCTTTTGATCAGATTCATCCCTAATATTTCTGATCTGGAGATCGCGATGGTTTTGAGTGGCATTAACGATTTGTTGAATGAGATCCGCTTTCGATGTGTTGTAAGGTATCTCATGAATAGTTATTTGAGAACTTCCCGCTGACTCCTCAATCTCCGCAATTGCCCTGACCGTTATGCGGCCCTTTCCCTCCTGATAAATCGATGGAATCGATGCTGCATCCATGATCATCCCACCAGTCGGAAAGTCAGGTCCCTTAACATATTTTAGAAGGTCGGAAACCGTGCATTCAGGGTCACTAATTAGCAGATTTACGGCTTCCACAATCTCGCCGAGATTGTGCGGAGGAATGCTGGTCATCATTCCGACAGCGATTCCCGATGTACCATTGAGTAGTAGATTGGGAATCTTGGTTGGAAGCACATCTGGTTCAGAAAGAGACCCGTCAAAGTTGGGCAGCATTGGTACAGTGTTCTTGTCGATATCCTGGAGCAGTTCTTCAGATAAGGACTGCATTCTTGCTTCGGTGTACCTCATTGCAGCGGGTGGATCTCTGTCAATTGATCCGAAGTTGCCCTGTCCCTCAACAAGGGGATAACGCATCGAGAAAGATTGAGACATTCTGACCAGGGCATCGTAAATCGCGGCGTCACCGTGTGGATGGAACTTCCCCATGACTTCTCCAACGATACGCGCGCTCTTCTTGAAGCTTTGGTTATGGCGGAGACCAAGCTCTGACATTCCGAAGAGTATTCTTCGTTGTACAGGCTTCAAGCCATCACGCAAGTCAGGAATAGCTCTACCTACTATTACACTCATTGAATAAAGCATATATGAATTAATCAGTTCATCGTCGATATTCTTATGAATTATCTCTTCAGGCAAAGACGTTATCCTCCTCTAATCGTTAAGAAACTCTTGCGCCGGGAAGTAGATCCTTATGTATAGTCAGTAACGAAAGCGAGTCCCCAATCTTCGCAGCTAGGATCATCCCGTTCGACTCGATTCCCATCAATTTGGCGGGCTGCAGATTTGCTACGACAACTATTTTCATACCAATTAGCTCATCTGGACTGTAGAACTGAGCGATACCAGCAACTACCTGCCGCCTTCCGAATTCTCCCAAATCAAGCTGCAATCTCATGAGCTTTCTTGACTTAGGAACAATCTCCGCCTCAATAATACTTGCCACTCTTAGCTCAACCTTTGAGAAATCGTCTATGCTTATCAAAAGATTATCCTCAGCTTCCGCCAGCATGTCTTCGTTCTCCACTTCTGTCACCTTCCTGTGTTTTTCAGTGTCAATTCGTGGAAAGATTGGCTCCCCGTGACAGACCGCATTTCCGGCAGGCAAGTCTGCCCAACTGAGATCTTTGAGAGTCATTTTCTCATCGAGAGCCAGTCTCTTCCTAATCTCGCCAGCGGTCTTGAACATCACGGGCTCTATCATAAGCGACACATTTTTCAGGACACGAACTAGATTGTGCAAAACAGAGTCTAGCCGTTCTTTGTTCTCAGGATTCTTTCCCAGCTTCCACGGTTCGGTCAAATCTATATACTTGTTGCCAAATCGAATAAGTTCCCAAATTCCTTCGAGAGCCTGCGTAAACTTCAGATGATCCATTGACTCCGTATAAGTCGAAAAGGTGCGTTCAGCAAGCTCTCTCAGAGTATCATCTATTGGATCTTCGATGCCCATTTCAGGAACAAGACCCTTGTTGAACTTCTGAATCATAACTACTGTTCGATGAAGAAGATTTCCCAGATCGTTCGCAAGATCGGCATTGATTCTCCCTATTAGATTGTCCTCAGAAAAGTCGCCGTCTCTACCGAACTGGATATCCCGCAACAGGTAATATCTTAAAGAGTCGTTTCCATAGACATTTACAAAAGCCATCGGACTGACAGCATTACCAAGCGACTTAGAAATCTTCTGCCCGTTTACTGTCAGCCATCCGTGTGCATAAATCTGTTTTGGCACAGGTATTCCCGCAGAGATAAGCATTGCGGGCCAGATAATGGAGTGGAAACGATTGATCTCCTTTCCAATGAGATGAACATCTGCAGGCCAAAATCGCTCGAAGGTCTCTTTGTCATCAGGGAAACCAATGGCACTGAGGTAATTGATAAGAGCGTCTACCCAAACATAGATTACGTGTTCTGGATCATCAGGCATCGGTACTCCCCAATTGAAAGACGTTCTCGTTATACTCAAATCCTTCAGTCCGGATTCGAGAATTCTCAGCATTTCATTTCTTCTAAAATCCGGCTGGACAAACTCAGGGTTCCCTTTGTAGAGTTTGAGAAGGCGATCGGTGTACTTCGAAAGTCGAAAAAAGTAGTTCTCTTCACTCACCCATTTCACTTCGCGGCCGCATTCTGGGCAAGCCTTTCCTTCCTTCAGATCTTCCTCATTCCAGAAAGTTTCATCTGGTATGCAGTACCACCCTTCGTATCTCCCCTTATATATGTCACCGCTTTCTTTTAGTCGAGTAACGAATTCCTGCACGGTTCTCATGTGATTCTCATCTGTTGTTCTCACGAATCCATCGTTCGTTAATTCAAGCTCATTCCAGAGCTTCCTGAATTTGTCGGCCATCATATTGCAGTATTTCTGAGCATCAATATTTCTGGCTAGAGCTTCATTCAAGACTTTTTGACCGTGTTCATCGGTTCCAGTGAGGAAGAATACTTCATAGCCGGAGAGCCTCCTGTATCTGGCAATCACATCTGCAATTATTGTAGAATAGGCAGAGCCAATGTGAGGCTCGCTATTTATGTAGTATATTGGCGTAGTAACATAGAACTTCTTCACAGGACACCTCCAGAAGTATTATATCATTTACCTAGCTAAATGTATACCAAGAAAATCACTCAAAGCGTTTCGAAGAGCGAGATTAAGCTTTGTATCTGATCAACGGTTTTTTCCGGAAGATTGGGTGACTTCTGAAACAGATCCCTATTAAGATTAACCACTCTTTCGTAAACATCTTTTAGCTTTTGCTCGAAGTTGCTCAATTCGTCTCCAGAGAGATTTGATCTGCCCCACCGTACTGCGAACTGCAGTGTTTCATCTGGAGCTGCCGGTCCCATATTCTCACAGGCCCAGACGTGTTTTTCCGCAACAAAAAGTATCTTCAGTTTTTGCTCTTCAACTGTGTCAAGAAGCGAGGGGATTGAATTCATGTATTCAATATAAATATCCTCCCAGTCTGGATATCTGTTCCAGGTGCCAGGAAGAAGATAGATTGCCAGATCAAACCAGTAGATCGCTCTATTGCTACTTTCGTATACCAGATCAATAATGATCTGCCGGAACTCTTCGCTTTCCCCGAATGCCGAGTTGATAACGCTCTCTCTTGAATTTATGAAGTTGTAGTATTTTTTGAGCTCACTATTTATGCTTGTGTAGAGTCTTCCAAGAATCCTCGGGGTCTGGCGCTCACTAAATAATATTGTGGAGGACTCGTAATAGTCGGCGGCGTCGAGTATCATCTGAATCTGTGTAATGAAGTAAAGCTGCAAGCCCGACACAAAATCAGGATTGTCGAAGACCGAAGCGTGTTTTTCGAAAAACTCAGCGAACGGAAGAGTTCTAATGCTTGTTCTGTGAACCGGAATTATTTCGGGATCTCCCTTGAACTCAAGTATTATGTCAGAGGAATAATCATCCTTTCCTGTTAGAATGGACTTCATGAGCTCCGGGTTGTCTCTTGCTGTCTCAAGTCGCTGTGTCTTTGTTCCCAGACCGGCTATATACCATAAAGGCTTACCGAATACGGGATACAGTCTATTTGAGAGTTTGAAATCCGCAATAGCTTGTTCATAGTATTCGGCTGATTTCGAAATGTAGAAGTTGTACTGGTTGATACGATTATTTATTTCGTCTGTCAATCTTCGAATCTCGTTCTGACGCTCTTTCTCAGCTTGCTCAAGAAGATCTATCTGATTCGCTCCGGGATACTTCGATCGAATTTCAGTGCCCTTAACATTCATATAACTAGCAACGTCCGCCAGATATGAGTAATTGCCTGTGAAATTGGAAATATCACTCTTGGCTTGTTGGAGAGCACTAAGATTTAGGCTTTGTGCCTGATTGAAGTAAGCAAGATAATACTGTTGATTAGTCTGCCCGGTCCGGAAGAACCCTTCCCCAAGAAACGCCGTAGTCTTAAGAAAGATCAAACCTGCGGCCAGAACAAGGAGTAATACTGCAGTCAGAGTCCTAGATACTATTTTCTTCTTGAGATCTGGATTGAAGTACTTTCCTACAGCAACAGATCCCAGAAAGATTGCGAGCATTAGATTCGGTTGCATATGAAGAGGAAATTCGAAGAAGCTGTGAACTGCCAGAGAAAATATTCCCGCACCAAGAGCGCCATAAAGCAACAGGTCTCTCTTGTTGTCAATCTTGAAAAGATTCTTGAAAAATCTGAACACGAGCAGTCCCACCATCAAGACAATCAAAATGAATCCAACAAGCCCCATTTCGCCCAAACCCTGAATATAATCATTATGAGTCCTCTTGAAGTTGTTCCAGACAAGCATGTAGTCGGGGTTATGATCCAACACCTGAGGGCTGTACAGCAGATGGTAGAGCTGGAACGTGCCGATTCCAGAACCAAAGGGAATTCTCAACTTGTTGTTATCGTCTAGCCACTGAAAGATTGAGTTGTACCAGGCCGAAAACCTTTCTTTCCACGATCCTGATGAAGTCAGCGCATATTCCAGCCTGGCCGTTATATTGATTTTCCCATCGCCCGACAGAGGAGAAGGTGTCAAATACATGTACGATAATACAGCAATAATTATCAAAGCTATTAGAAGGAAGACTAGAGAAAGCCTTCTGAATCTCTTGCTTTCTGAATCGTCAAGTGCTTCAGGTTTCTTTTTCCTTCCCAGGAAGAAATATAGAAGCAGGAAGAGAAGGTTTCCGAAGAATATTGCAGTTATCACAGTTCTAGTCTGAGAAACAAATACAGAAGCGACCATTGGAACAAGAAAAATCACCATGACGCTCTTGAGAATCAACTGTCCAGCAGGTTTCTTGAATAGCAGGCCAAGTGGCTTTCTAGATATTACGAAATAGAATATCATGGGAATTGTCATCCCCATATAATCGGATACGAAGTTTGGATTTCCAATTGTCGATCTTGCGGAGGCTCTTGCAAATGGTTCTCCGACTTTCCCTAGAAAGATATCGAACCCCAGATAGAAGTTGAGCAGAGCATCTATGGCAACTACGGCTGCTCCTATGACAAAGAACAGCATTACAACCTCGATTTTCTCAACCGTGTTCCATTTGTTCGAAATATAGACTGCTGTGAATGAGAGGAAGACAATGTAGAGAGCGATCTCCAGAGAATACCTGAAGTATTGAGGATTGTCAATCGAAACCACAATCAGCGAGAGCAAAGCAGCAATTCCGACTCCGAAAAACGCCAGATGAACGAACCCAAATTCGATGGAAATTTCTTTCTTTTTCAGCACCATAGAAAGAAAGATAATTGCGAATCCTACAACGTAGAAAAGGTGTTTCCCGGTTGAGGGTTCATGTGTAAATCCCTTGGTCACAAATAAAGGGATGAATAGGGTCAGAATCAAATAGACAATGGTTTCGAAATCTATCAGGCGTTTCTTCTCTGTCATCTAGACCACCTCATTAAACCACTTTATCCCCTCTCGGTTGGGACAGCTGGTTACGTTAGTTCCGTCATTTCACCTACTTGAGACTGTCTGTATCTTTGATGCTTTCAATTACTTCTCTGTCCGATTTCTTCTTTTCTGTTTCTTTCCTTCTTCGTTGTAATAATAATAGTAGTGATAGTAATAGCTTGAATTCTTCTCATCAACTCCATTGACTATTACCCCAAGAATCTTGACCCCAGCTGTCTTCAAATTCTCAACTACTATCCTCAAACCATCCTTTATTGCTCTTCCAGGCCTTACTACAAGTACAATTCCGTCGAGCTTGTTCCCCACTAAAGATACGTCGGAAGTGGCAACGGCAGGTGGCATATCTATCAAAACCCTATCATATCTCTGCTTCAGTTCAGAAAGAAGAGTATCGATTTTTTTCGACGAAAGGACTATTGTTGGATTCGGGGGAATACTGCCCACTCCTATGAAGTCCATGTTTTCAGCGTAGTTCTGGACAACTTCATCAATCGATGCAGTGCCCATTATTACATCTACCGCACCCTTGGTTCTCTTGCCAGCCTTAAGTATCTTCTCGACCCTGGGGCGACGCAGATCAAGGTCCAGGAGGACTACTCTTTGACCGCTGTTTGCCAATGAATAGGCGATATTTGCAATCACAAAGCTCTTTCCCTCAGTAGGGAGAACCGATGTAACTGCCACAGTTTTTCCCTCGCCCATCGTGAAGGAGAGATTGCTTGCCGCAAGCTTTATCGACTCTGAAAAGGGCGCCGTTGGGTTTTTCTCAACATACATCTCTTCTCTTGTGCCTTCAATGTTTGGAATTCTACCGATAATAGGTTGTCTACTGAATCTCTCGATTTCTTCCTCGGTCTTGAGAGTCTTGTCCAGATACTCGGCAAGGAAGACCATAAGCATTCCAAGAAAGATCCCCAACACTCCTCCAATAGCCAGAGATAGCTTCTTGTTGGGTTTCACGGGCGACTGAGGTACAGTCGCGGGGTCTACTATAGCTGCATTTCCAACTACTGCAGCTTCACTGATCTTTGCCTCTTCAAGTCTCTCAAGAAGCAGAGTGTAGAGGCTCTCTTTCACTGCTATTTGCCTTTCCAGATCGAGCAGCTGTTGCTCTTTCGCGGGTAGGTTTCTCAGTTCAGATTGATACTGATCCCTCAAGAGACCCACAGCCTGAATTGAAGCTTGAAGGATTTGAAATCCGGCTTCTGAACTGATGACGCCAGTTATTATCTGCTGGTACGCAGGATTCAGCGTCATACCCTGGCCTGAGACTATGAACTCATTCTGAATCTGTTCTGCAATCAAACTTTCTGTCTTCGAAATCTCCGTGATCTTCGATCTCACTCTTGGGTCAGTTTTAGGATACTGTTCCTCCAACGAAGCAAGCTCAACTTGAAGAGTAGCAAGGTTCTGCCTCAGACTGGTCAGTACAGGATTGACAGAAAAACTCTCAGATGTCTGCACCCAAAGCGCCTTTATGCTTTTTGAATCATTACTATCGAAGTCATCTAGCATACTCTGGTATGTTTCTATTTCAGCTTTCTTCTCTTCAGCAGAGATCATCAGTTCGTTGTACTGATTGTCATAGCCGCTGAGCATTTGAAAGAGCTGATCGGCATGCTTGTCCAGGACGTAGATGCCTGTCTCCTCTTTGAACTGCTTTATCTTATCGGTAGCCTCATTCAGATCGCTCTCCAGAAGCGGAATCTGTGCTTCAATGAATTCTCGTTTTCTTGTCAGGTCTCTCTTTGACAGTTCTGCCAATTTAGTATTGTAAACATCGGCCAGGGTATTTGCGATGTCCCTCGCAAGAATGGGATCCTTGTTCTGTACGGAGACTCTGACAATCCTAGTATCCTTAACAGGGGATACCGTTATCATTGATGAAATAGTTCGTGTGAGCGAGGTTACAAGATCGCGGTCCGAATATCCTTCCGATAGTAGCCGAGACTTTGTTTCTTCTGAATAAATCCTGTCAACCAAGCCCAAAACATCAATTATCTCTTCAATATTCGTTCTGCTCTTGATCAGTTCAACTTCTGTAGAGATATTTGATCCTGAACTTCCTGTAAGTGAGCTACTGAACAGATCACCTACTGAAGATTGAGAGGTAGGATCAACCTTGATGGTGACGCTGGCTTCATATATGGGCGTAGCGAAAATTAGGTAAATTCCTGTGACAACAACTACAGCCAGTACTACTGAAACGAAGAGAACCATTCGTTTCTTAAACATTCTAAAAATGTCTTCAAGAGTTAGTTCCCTATAATCGCTACCCTCGAATTCGCTCACGAAAGCACCTCCATCTAGAGATAATAATCATTCAGAAAAAATCCGTATCGACCATCATTGAAATCGATTAGTAGTCTGCCGTCGCCTATTTTGTGTTTGTCACTTCCGGTGACGTCGGCAATTTTCTCTTCAATAAGAGCTTTGGCTTTTGGATCTCTATCCAGACTGTTCCAGTTCACCTGAAATAGAACTCCCATGTCCCTAAGCCTTGAGATATCCCCTGTAAGCTTTGTCTTTCCTAAGAGGAATCCACTTTTCTTGAAGAAGTATTCATACCTTTCCACATGAGCAAGCAAGACCCTGAAACCCTTCATTTGAAGCTTCTCTATGACTTCGAAAAGGTAATGAGGTTTTTGCTGAGTCGGAAGCTCAACGAAAATAACATTGGACTCACCCATAGAAACCAGATCACATTCAAGAACCTCAGGCCTTAGAAATACTTCAGAACCAAGCACTACTTCGACTGAATGACTGTTCAGTTCAGACTTAAATTCATTCCACCTTTTCATGATCTCCGATATGTTTGTTGGACTCCTGGGAGACAAGAAATGTGGCGTCAAGTATAATCTCTCAACTCCTTTTAGTCTCATCTCTTCTAGGAGCGTAATTGCCTCCTGAATACTTTCAACACCGTCATCAACTGCCGGAAGCAGATGACAATGAGAATCAATGTTCAAGATAGCTCAACCTCACTTGAAAATGCCGACAGCAGAATTCACTATGCTGAGGGATGAAGCAACAATCGACATTATGTCTTTTATATTCACAATCGATGATTGAGGAACGAATATGATATTGCCTGGCAAAAGAGGAACACTGCCCTTGGCGGCCTTCCCTTTTTGCTGATCAAGGTCAAGAACAAGTGGTTGCTCTTCAAGGTTCTGGAACAGCAGCGCGTTTCCGAGAACAGCATAGCTTGTTGGGCCACCGGCCTCGATCACCGCTTCAATCGCAGTCATGCCTTCATAGAATCTTACTACTCCCGGTCTCTGCACTTCACCGAAAACGTATACTCTGGCCGGTTCGGAATAAGGCACGTAGATAGTTGATCCCGGAGAAACGATCTTTCTGGTAAGAGAAATGAAGTCCTCCGGTGTAGTGGATATCTCTTCCGTTTTTCCTGCTGAAGAAATGAATACTCGTCCTCTCGTTTCAAAGTTGGAGAGGCCGCCGGCAAGGCTCAGAAGTTCGGCAAGCGAAAGATCTCCATATTCCGAGACTGAAAAGACTCCCGGTGACTTCACGTCACCGATGATTGTTACGAAAGACTCATAGTTCTTCAGTGCAACTATAGTATCCTCATCTTCCAGATAGCTTCTGGCCAACTCCTCAGTTTTTCGTGCATCGACTAGCTTCACTCTACCGTCACTTCCTACAAGGCTTAGCGTAGTTACCGATTGATCAAGCCCTCCCGCTATTGCGATTGCAGTTGCTATAGAAGGCCTGGTACCGCTGATTTCGTACTTCCCAGGTCTTGCGATTTCTCCGAGGATCGTAACGGAAATCGATGATTTGCTTGACACGTAGATGAACGAGTTGTCTGAAAGTGAATCTCCCCGCCTTTGTAGGACAGATGTAGAGAATTCGTTATAGAGCTTCCCGTCCTGAACTGCTATCTTGTCAACGATGCTCTCATCTATGAGGCCGCCGGCCCTCGCCAGCGCGTCAGAGAGAGAATGACTCTCATCAGGATTGAAAGTAAACAGACCGGGGCTATTAACTGCACCAAGAACGGTAACTCTAATTACCTGCTTTGGTACCAAAACTGTGCTACCTGCTTCAACAGAGGCATCCTTTCCTTCGTTCTTAATCTGAGAAAGACTTATTGGGAGAATTCCTCCTGACGGCAATAGAATCCTAATTTGATCAGAAGCAGAGGACTTCTCTCCGCCTGCTCTTGCCAGTATCTTCAGAATCGTTATTTCCTCATCTACTGCAAATTCGTATTTGCCCGGTGAGTTGACTTCACCACTGACATAGATATATCGATCGTCGCCAGCTACGTAAACAGTTTGACCACCAGCTAACGGGACGTCGTTTCCTTCGACAAGATCAAGCCATAAAACCTCCCCGTCGTGATCACTGATCTTAATGTTGGTTGCAGCTCTTTCTGTTGGTCCGCCAGCCTTAGAAATCGCCAGTAGCACCGTTGGAGATTCGTTCTTAGCAAATTCAACTGTACCCGGGCTCTTAACCTCTCCAATTACATTAACTCTAACTGGTTCGTAGATCGGGACATAAACAAAAGAACCATCTTCCAGGTTCAAATCCAGAGCCTTTCCAAGGAGTATTGGATCGACGCTCGCTGTGGTTGTTCTTCCGAAGGGATCTGTAATCTGTATCTTGTTGCCTAGAGCTAGTGGGGTCATTCCTCCCGCTCGAGCAAGGAGAGTTGTCAGAGAAACTTTGTCTCCCGGCTCAAATTGCACTAACCCTGGGTCATTTACGGCGCCGATCACAAAAACCTGGCGGGCCACATCTGGATAGACTATTATTGATCCTGGAGACAGGATCATATCGTTGTCTTTCAGATCCGAAATTTTCCTTTCCCTCTTTGATCCATCTGGGAAGATTACGGTAACTCTACCGCTTGAATCAAAGTGAAGCTGGTTCTGTTTTGCGAGTGCAGTTCTCAGTGTGATTTCCTCGTTACTTGCGAAATCGACTCTTCCACCTTTCTCTCTAGAAATCACATAGACAAATCTCCCGTAAGTCTCAGGAACATATATTATTGAACCGCTCGCTATCTGCGGGTCCTGGATGGAACCTTCGAGTATCTCCTGAAGATCGAGTCTTCTTCTCTCACTCACATCGACAATTTCAATCTTCTCAGAAAGAGGATCAGTCAAACCGCCCGACATGGCGATGAGTTTAGTTAACGTGGGATTCGTCTCTTCACGACTAATCAGCTTCATTCCCGGTTCTCTGACTCCGCCCAAAATGTATACGTATTTTGAATCCATTTCAGGGACAAACACAGTGGCTCCGTCTGGAATGCTAGGAATAGGATCACTCGAAAGATCTTCTACTGTATAAATAACTGTTGAAGCAGACTTAGAGTCAATCACTGCAATATTGTATCTGTCTGCCAGATCGGTGATTCCACCTGCAGCAGCTATGACGGTCGAAAGATTAAAGGGTATGTCTGGCTTGAGGGTGACCGTACCGGGACTCCGCACCTGTCCGAGTACGTTTGCCACATTGCTTGCCTGAGGATAGAAGATTACGCTCCCGATTTCCAGCTCCCAATCGGATTTCCCAAGAGAACTGATCGGAATCTCAAACTTTTCACCATCTGGCAAAATCACCAGGATTTCTTTTTCCGACGAAATCTCTACAAGATTCAGTTTTGCAAGAGCACTTCTTAAAGTGATACTCTCTCCTGCTGAAAAATCAACCTTGCCACCACTCTCTTCCGAAATTACATAAACAAACCTATTATCAATTCTGGGAACATAGATCAGGTCATCATATTTGATTGTTGGATCTTTGGAAAAGCCTCTTAGAACTTCATCAAGATTGACTTCGGTGGCATCAGACCCGGAGAGAACTTGAATAGAAGAAATATCGGCATTCTGCGTGAATCCCCCACTTGCGCTGATCGCACGGGTTAACAAAAGGTCATCTCTGTCAAGCTCAACTTTCCCCGGTCTTCCCACTTCTCCGAATACGTATATCCAGGTACTGATATCGGGAACTATAACAATTGACCCGGTTTCAAGTTTGTGGTCGTCCAGAGATAGTCTGGAAGTCGTTACAAGTTGATTCGCACCCGATGAATCAATAATTGAAATGTCCTTGTCTGAATTGAGATTCAGTAGATTCATTTTCGCCAGCAAGTTCCTAAGAGTGAAGGACTCCTTCTCGCTAAAATCAACTCTTCCGCCCTCTGTCGAAGAGATGACGTACACGTATCGTTGTTCTTTTTCCTTGACGTGAACTACTGACTGAGGACTTAGAATCAGAGAGCTCTTTGTCGATTCCTCAACAGAGAACAATCTCGTCCCGGTCTCCGTAACTAGCTCAACGAGACCTGCCCTTTCAGTAACTCCGCCGGACTTGGCTATTGCCTTTCCAAGAGTGATCTCTTCGAAGTTCGCAAATGGTATTGAGCCGGGATTTCTAACCTCTCCAGTTACGAACACGTTCTTCTCTCCACGCGGCAAGATTATCATCGATCCTGGCTCCAGTTCTGCGTCTTGTCCTTGTGAAAACTCCAAACGTTCTCCTGAAGGCTCTACTACAATTAACGAATCTTGATTTGTGGGATCGTAGAGATCAACCTTAACCAGTGCGCTCAATAGAGATAGTTTTTCGTCTGTGCTAAACTCCACCTTACCTCCAAATGATGCGGAGGCGATGTACACGAATCGTTCCTGTTGACGAGGAACGAATATCGTATCGCCTGGATTCAAGGTAATGTCCTCGATCAAGCCGCTGAAGAGATCACTGACTTTCACTGATTCAGGTACTGCTAGACCGGTCCTCAAAATGTATAGTCCATCAGAAGCTGTCTGTCTAAGCCCCCCAGCCACACCAATTGCCTGCAATAGGGTGAGTTTTTCATGATAGGAGATAGATGCTGGATTATTGAACTCGCCTAGAAGTTTCACGGATTTTGAGGAGGAATCATTTGCAATAACGATACTTCCTGCGGGTAACTGGATGTCCTTGTTTCTTCCGGAGAGAATAGCGTTCAGGTTTATGGCGGTAACGTTGCCTTCAATATCGTCACTGATTAAGAGGATCTCTTCATTGTCGGCAGCTTCTGTCAGTCCTCCAGACTTGGCAATCACCTGGGTTAGAGTAATCCCGGGATTGAACTTCACAAGGGTAGGAGATCTAAATTCCCCCATGGTCATTATCCATGCCCGCGCTCCGGCAGGTATGAACAGAGTTGAACCCTCAGTTAGTTTTTCTGTCAGAGCCGTTCCTCCGTACAGAATCGAAGACAGGTCAATTTGCTTTCTAGATCCATCCTTTCCTACAACAAATGAAGAAGAAAGATCTGCACCATCTCCCAGGCCACCGGCTAGTGCCAAGAGTTGAGAAATCCCAATAGTAGTATCGTGCCACTCTATAGCTCCTGGTTTGTTTACTTCACCAAGAACATAAAACATGAAAGGAGCAAATGATTTCACCGAAACGGTTACCTGTGGTTTTGATGTCAATATACCCTGGCTTAGAAACTGAGATGATAACAACGACTGGATTTCTTCAAGAGTTTTTCCAAGTAACATTACATTTCCAAGTGGAGGCACTGAAGCAGTACCGTCTGGACCCACAAGGGCTTCGCTGGAAAGATCAGCGGAACCATAGACTGAAACTGTCAAGAGGTCGCCCGGTCTAACTGAGTATCCAAACAGGGAGACCGTTAGCAATAACAGGATCGAAAGTAAGATAATTCTCACATGCATGTGACTTCCTCCTTCTATTGTAATCATTTCTCTTCCCCGAGAAGCTTTTCAACTAACGACTTGAGCTCCGAAAAATCAGGAGACTTAACTACGTAGGCGTCAGCAGCCCAGGAAGATAGATCATGCTTATAATGTGTGTAAGCGGTTAGAAGTACAATTTTCTTCTCAGGATATTGCTTACGTATTGTTCCTGCAAGTTCAAGACCATTCATCCCTTGCATTTCAATGTCAATAGTTATGAGGTCGAATGAAGTATCAAGATTGAGAATCCCTATTGCTTCTTCAGCACTGCTTGCGCTCACCACTTTGAAACCTGACTCCTCAAGTTCTTCTTCAAGAAGCAGTCTCATGTTTTTTTCATCTTCAACTATCAGTATCTTTTTCAAGTTCAAACCTCCCAAATTTCTTAGTCGGCAAAGTGAAGGTGAAAACCGTTCCTTCCATTCCGCTTGAGGCATGGATCTCTCCACCATGTTCCTCAACGATCTTCTTGCAGATCGAAAGTCCGAGACCCGTGCCTAGAGTCTTCGTCGTGAAGAAGGGTTCAAAGATTCGCTTCAAAGTCTCTTCCGGGATTGTCTTCCCACCGTTCTTTGCCGAGAAAGAAACGCAATCAATTCTTCTCTCTAAAGTGATAAGAACTTGCCCGGCTTTATCAGAGGCCTCAATGGCGTTTTGAACAAGATTGATTATAACCTGTTTAATCCTATCCTTATTTCCGTAATATTCAATTCTATCTTCTTTCGCGTATAGGACAAGTTTAACATTTTCTGTCGTGGCTTTTTCTTCAAAACCGGCCAGTATTTCACGTGTGACAGAAACAAGATCAAACTCTTCTTCGGAAGGTCTGCTCTTTCTTCTAGAGATTTCCAGCACTTCCCCTACTATACCGTCCAGCCTCTGAAGCTCGTCCATCAGGATCCTTGCATATTCTTCAGTTTTCTCCCTGTCTGAGGAAGCCAGTATTCTCTTCACGAAACCACCGATTATTGTTATGGGATTTCTGATTTCATGGGCTACTTTTGCCGACATCTCGCCCAACGCTGCAAGCTGCTCTCTGCTCTTTAGCTCTTGTTCCAGTTTTTTTCTTCTGGTAATGTCATCTAGCGATAGAATTACACCTGACAGCCTCTTCCGCTTCTCTTCCCTCAAAGGGGTAATTCGAACATCAAAATGTTTCTCGCCAAAAGCGTCGAAGTGCTGATCCGTTAACGTAATTGTCTCCCCGATTCTTATAGCATCAGACAGCAGGTCAATAATGCTACCAAGTTTCGTTCTAATTGATTCAATGCTCTTTCCTATTAGTTCTTCCCTGCTCAGGTCCAGAAGAAACTCTGCCGTTCTGTTAAGTTCTGTTATTTCGCCTTCTACAGAACAGACGATTATCGCAGACTCGAGAGACTGCAGTATGCTTGAAACAAACTTGCGATAGTAATTTGACAGATTTCGCTCTTTCTCCAGACTCTCAGCCATTTGCAGAATTCTCTTGTAGTTTTCAGTTAGCTCCAGGGCTACTCCTGTGCTATCGGCAAGTAGCCCTATGATTTCCATATCAGCATTGCTTATTTTTTTCCCGGAATCATTGTTGTCAACTACCAGAACTCCAAGAACATCCTCTTCGCCGGCTACTGGAGCAATCAAGTATTCGTCGGTTCCGATTATTCTGTTCATAAGCGCCAACTCATCTACTCTCAATCTCAACATCTCCGGGGTTACATGAACCATCTTTTTTCTGAGGACCACTCTCTCCAGAATCAGATTTCCAGGATATGGAATTGAACCCGATACTCTATTATCGTCAGAGTCATACGGCTCAAGAGATAAGTCCTGAAGATATCTGGAAAGATCACTGTATACAGATTTGTCATGTCTACTATCTCTTCTTCCTGAAGTTACTCTGGTTTCTGAAACGAGCAGGGAGCGGACAGCATCCACTCTAAAGAATGTCGCCCTGTCGAATTTAAGTCCCGAAGTATCGGTTGCGCCTAAGAGAAGAATTCTGACTACTCTCTCTCGATCAAGGCTTCTTTTCATCGCGTCAGTTATTTTATGAAGTACGCTAAGCTTGAAAAGCTGCTCCTTCTGCTCACTTATGAGCTCTTCATGCTTCTTTCCAAGTTGTTTGAGTTTTCTCACCTCTAGCTCTAGTCTGGAAGTAAGCTTTATTTTGCTTATCGCAACGGCCATTCTTCTGCTGATATCGTCTAACATCTTCAAGTCTTCTTTATCGAGATGTTTGTAGGCTCTGAATTCTCCTTCGATTTCCTCCCTGTCCGCCGCAATTATTAGTCCAAGAAGGGTTCCTTCAACAGTAAGAGGGATAGTAATGAATGAGCCAACCGAAATCTCTTCTCTGAAAATCAATGATGAGATCACTGACTTCCTGGCTGAAACGAATAGTCTCTCCTGAGAAAGTAAATCGAGCTGTTCCTCGGAAATCTTCATCTCAATTGCTCTGAGAGGGTTTGTGCCTTCACCTATGGCGGCTCTTAGAAGGAATCTTGTCTCGAATCTTTCAAGAAAGAAGATCCACCTAACCCTCAGCATTTCTCTTGCAATCTCCAGAGATTTGTAAATGAGCTCTTCTGAATGAGTTTCTGTTTCAAGAACCGAGGTCAGTCTCGACACGAGTTTCAGTCTCCTGTACCCTTCTTCTTCGGTCGACCTCTTGAGAGAATAGTGTAACGCGAGTTCGAGTTCCTTGATCCATGCTTTAAGTGAGTCCTTAACTTCAGAGCCAGCAGAAAGCAAGAGCAGGCCAAGCGGTTCATTACTGTAAGAAAGACATATTAGTTTAACCCGCTCCTCTAGTTCTCCAAGATGGGAAGATACGATGACGTTCTTCTCGTCGATGATATTCTCCGTCCTCTTTCTGAGAAAGTCATTGTCGCTCAACTTTATCTCTCTGCCCGTACGTGAAAGACCCTCCCTCGGATCAACTTCTTTAAATACGTCACGGTATTTTTCCAGAATGAACAGGGATGCATCGGAAGAGACTTCTGAAGAAATTCTCGAGAGAATTCTTTTGATTAATTCATCGGCTGAAATCTCAAAGCTAGATCTCTTCAGTTTTATCACCACTCTTTTCCAACAAGGCCTTCATCCATTTCATTTGCTCAACATGACTTCCGTTCCAGTAGACCTGACCGCAGCGTCTACATCTGGAAAACCTGCCTTTTGTAAGTGCCACATATTCCGGAACGTTAGCTAGGTCATCTGGAGAAGCTTCAACAAGGATGCCGTTGCACTTTGAACACCTGCTTAAAAAGTGCACATCGTTCGAATCTATCTTGAATCGCTGAATTACAGACTTCAGTTGAGACTTCCAGTTCTCCGATTTGATGAGATAGCATTTGATCTTGGACTTCCAGGCAATTTCAAGTGCCTTTCTGCTCTTTGTCAGAAACACGTCTCTATCTAGAGATGCTTCGCCAATTTCACTTCTAGTGCATATCTCGGTATCAAACCCCATAAGTCGAAGTTTCTTCGCCAGCTTTGTCAAAGAGTCTTCGACAAGAAACTTCATTGTCTCACCATTATTGAGAATACAACGCCTGCATATTCTCTTTGATCAACAAGTTGAAACAACGAGGAGAGCTCCAACACAGTTTTCTTCTCTCTCTCTGAAGTTTCGACTATCAATTGACCCCAATGGTTTATGAGTTCGGGGTTCTGGTTCAGAACGGTAAAGAAAGGTTCAATGTATTCTTCATCGAAGGGAGGGTCAGCAAATACAGTGTCAGCGCCCACGCCCTGTCTGATAAGTGATGGGATCGCTCTGCGAAAGTCGGCGCAAACGATCCTCAGATTCATTGAAGGATCGAGTTCATTCCTATTATCAAGAATCAAGTTGCATGCTTTCTTCGACACATCGACAGATATCGCCTCTGCAGCACCTCTGCTCATAGCTTCAAAGGACATTATTCCGCTTCCAGCAAAGAGATCAATGAAGGATTTCGAAGCTACGTCCACAATGTCGAAGAGCGCTTTCCTTGCCGACTGTGGTGTATATCTGGTCTTTCTTCTAGCCGTCGTCTTTATCGATCTTCTCGTCCACTTTCCTCCTGTTATCGTCAACATATCATCCGACCTCTATCAAATTTACCTTTTCCGAATAAACTCTTTCCATCTCGATTCGTAGTGAGCCATGTTCAGAGAGTTCGGGATCTTTGTCAATCAGCTTCTTTGCGTCTTCTCTAGCTTTGAAAAGCAGATCTCGATCAGCAACTATATCCCCAATTCTAAACTGGGGGATTCCATGCTGCCTTAACCCAAGGAACTCTCCAGGTCCTCTCAGCTTCAGATCAAGCTCTGCAACATCGAAGCCACTTGAGGTTGAAGCAAATTCCCTTAGCCTGGCGAGAGTTTCTTCTGAAATAGCGCGATTCATAACCATTACGCAAATCGACTTGAGGCTGCTTCTTCCTACCCGTCCTCTAAGCTGGTGTAACTGGGCCATTCCGAATCTCTCAGGGTGTTCGATTACCATTACCGTTGCCGAGGGCACATCAATTCCGACTTCAACAACCGTTGTAGAAACAAGAATCATGCTCTTTTTCGTTCTGAATCTCTGCATTATCTCTTGCTTCTCTGTATCGGTGAATCTTCCGTGGAGCAGTTCAACCCCTACTCCTGGGAAGACCTGTTCTCTAAGCCTTGCAGCTTCGTCTGTTGCATTCTTGAGGTCTACTTGTTCAGATTCCTCAACAAGAGGATATATGAAGAAGACCTGATGTCCCATTTTCAGCTCATCTGAGATGAAGGAGTATAACTCTCGCAATCTGCTCCTGGCAAGCAGGACTGTTCTCACCGGTGATCTTCCCTTCGGCATCGTAAGAATAGTTGAAATATCGAGATCCCCATAAGCCGTTAGGGCAAGAGTCCTTGGAATTGGTGTGGCTGTCATTACGAGACTATCGAGAAGACTTCCCTTAGATGTCAGAGTCTCTCTCTGCTTAACTCCGAATCTATGTTGCTCGTCGACTACTACAAGTCCAAGATTCTTAAATTCCACACCATCTTGAATGAGAGAATGCGTACCAATAACCAGGTCTATTTCTCCAGTAATCATCGCGTTTCTTACAGAGTCCTGTTCACTTCTCTTCATTGAACCGGTTAACAACGCTACTTCAATTCCAATAGGCGATAGATCTCGTTTGATTTTCTCGTAATGCTGCATCGCCAAGACAGATGTTGGAACCATGAGTGCACTCTGATAACCTGCTTCATAATTGTCTACAATTGCCAGTTCGGCAACAAGAGTCTTTCCAGATCCGACATCACCTTGAAGTAATCGACTCATAGGCGAAGAGGCTCTCATGTCTTCCCTGATCTCATTGAAGGCTCTCACCTGATCTTCCGTCAATTCAAAGGGTAATGATTGAATCAACTTCTTGGCAAGACCTCCACTGATATCTTTAGAAAGACCTTGATACCGGTTCTGAATCTGCCTTCTTCTATATAGAATTGAGGTTTCGAAGAGAAAGAATTCTTCATACGCCAGAGTCTCTCGTGCTTTTCTTATTTCGAATTGGCTCTTTGGAAAATGAATTGCAACAAAGGCATGTCTCCGATCGAGGAGGTCTCTGCTCTTCACAAACGGGAGCGGGACCAGATTATCCAGCGATCTAACTAGCCCCAGGTTGCGCTTAATTACTTTTCTCATCATCTTCATTGAGATTCCCGAAGTCAGAGAATAGACCGGGAGAATCTCTCTAGGTACCTCCCCTTCAACCTCCTCAATTTCCGGGGAGTTCATTTCCATGGGGCCAAAAGGAGTCTTCTTGGCCAGTCCGTGAATTAGATACTCTCGCTCCTTCTTGAGCTTTTGAAGAATATAGTCCTGATTGAACCACTTCAAAAGAAGTTGACCAAAGCCGTCACTCGCTACAGCTGAGATAATCGTGTATCCAGAGACTTTCTTGGCAGAGAAATTCAGAATTCGACCTTTCACGCTTACCTTGCAATCAGGGACTATCGAGGAAATAGAGACAATTATCCTACGATCTTCGTAGTCTCTTGGAAAGTAGTAGATAAGATCTCCGACTGTTTCAATATCCATTCTCTTAAGTATTTTTGATCTTGCTTCACCAACAGAGTATGCGAACTTGATCGGAGTTGAGTGAGAAACAGGTCTGCCGAGAAGGGAATCGATTTCTTCGGCTGAACGCATAAGAAAGATCTTTCTCAGCTTTTCGATCATCTCAAGTCCGTTTCTCAATCTTCTTAACTTGCGATCATCCGATAAGCTGTCAATTCCTGAGAAGTATGAAGTAAATTTCGGAAAGTAATCCTCAAGCGAGGCATAAGAAGAAAGCTCCTCCTTATCCACTAACGAAATGAGTTGTCTAAATTCGGGAAGAACACTTACTTCCTTCTTTTCGGTCAAAGAAGTCTCAAAAAGCTCTTCGCATCTATCAAGGAATTGCTCAAAGAGCATTATTCTATTTCTTTCTCCCCGTAGCACGCCAACCCAAAGACTGCAGGGCCACTGTGACAAGCGATTGTGGGCCAGATTCTGCCGCTTATAAGTTCGATCTCTTTTCTCGAAATGCCCAAATTCATCTCAATGGCTTCGATAGCCCTCTCCGTTGTTTCTTTCATTACTCCTAAGTATTCTTCGCTTCCATAGATTGAGTATAGAGTTATCGACCTTCTTCTTTTCTCCAGAAACTCAACGATATTTGAGACCATCTCTTCTTGAAGTTTTTTCATGCCCCTAAGTTTGGCTATGGGGCTTATGAAACCCTCTTCATCCACAGAAAGAATCGGCTTGATGTTCAGCAGAGTTCCTGCGAGTCCCTGAGCCCTTCCTATTCTGCCGTTCTTAATAAGATACTTAAGAGTGGGAACGCTGAATTCCATGAATGTGTCATCAATAACCTGGGGTACTCTTTTCATGACATCGTCGATTTTCAATCCAGACTCGGTCAGTTCGATCAATCCTTTTGCAACCAGATGGGCCCCAATAGAGACCTTCTTTGTGTCGACCACGTGTACTTCAAGTCCTTCAACCATCTTCGAAGCCAAAATGCAAGTATCGTAAAGGCCGGACATCTTCGAGGAAAAGTGAATATCTAGAAGTTCCGTAAATCCCCTTGATCTTATATCATTGTAGTATTCAAGGACTTGGCCAAGAGGTGGCTGCGCTGTATGAAACTCCTTAGAGCTGTCCACAATCCTGTAGAAGACATTTTCCATAAAATCGAACTCGTCGTTATATTCCATATCATCGATTATTACTTTCATTCCCATGAAGAAAAGCTTGTGGGACTGAATGAAATCTCTCGTGGGCGCACAACCTGAATCAATGGATATTGCTATCAAATCCTTCACCTGCCTTCGGCGAATATTATCTCTTCCTTGTCCCCGTCGCTAACTCTCACACACCATATACCGTCAATCAGGTCGGTTTCGAGAGAATAACCGTTTATGACAACAGCCACTGGCTCTCCGCAATCTGCACTGAACTCAAGAAGTTTCTTTGCGGAAGCTCTTACTCCTCTTATAATCGAAGCTTCTAACATCAACTGAGTATTCTTTCGATTTGAACTAACTACACTCAATGCGAAGAGTGAAGTTATCGTACAAATGCTCAGAAGCAGTACAGCAAGAACTAGTGTAACGATGTTGCCTTTCTTCATTATTCACCTTTCAAGCAACCCACATAAGGAAGATTTCTATATACTTCGTCATAATCAAGTCCATAACCGATTATAAACTGATCACCTATCCTTTCGCCAGTGAAATCGATTTTCACTCCGTGATCGTGAATTGTCTTCTCAAATAGTGATACGAGCTTTACGTCTGCAGGTTTCTGTTTCCAGATATAATTGATTATGTACCTGAGAGTCCCACCTGTATCAACTATGTCTTCCACCAACAGAACATAACGGTCAGTAACTGATTCATCTACCCAGGTCTTGACGCGTATTCTTCCAGTTGTAGAAGTCCCGGAATAGCTGGAAACATGGACAAAGTTATATCGTACTTTAAGCTCAAGCCTTTTCAAAAGGTCGCTATAGAAATGCACCGATCCCTTCAGAATGCAAACGGCTGTTATCTCATCTGTTATAGGAGAATAGTATCTGTTAATTTCCTCAGCAAGTCTATCAACAATTCTTCTGAGGTTTTCTTCAGAGTATAGAACTTCGATTTTAGCGGGGTCAAAGTGCATTTCCTTCACCTCCGGGAGTCACGATAATTATACCATCGCAAAAAGAGGATGAAACGATTGTCTTCGTTGAAGGCTCAAGATGGAAATATCGGGCAAATTGAGTTAGAATGCTTTTTGTAACCTGACTAAGATCTGGCCTAGTGACGGGGCGGATTGGTTGAGCGGAGCGATTTCATGAATCTCCATTACCTGAGCAATTATCTTGACGCTACTGAATTTGATTTGCCTCTGGACCTTGCCTGTATCTTTGGAAGAGATCGTGCCGTCTTTCTTGAAGTAGGATTTGGCAGCGGTGAATTTCTTGTGCAGAAGGCAGTTGAGAATCCCGGAGTAGACTTGCTGGGTGTTGAACTCTCTATGATTAGTGCTGAAAAGCTATTGAAATCACTGGCCAGGAATTCTCTGGACAACGTCCGCGTACTTCTAATCGATGGACCGTTTGCCTTGGGTAATGTAATTCCTCCTGCTTCGATTTCGGGATTGTATATGAACTTTCCCTGTCCATGGCCTAAAAAGAGGCATTCGAATCGACGCTTAAATGATACTGCTTTTGTCCAGAGAATTGCCACTGTTCTGAAACCAGACGGGTTCTTTCAACTGTACTCTGATTCAAAAGAGTTCGTACGCGAGATGATGTTGAGCGTAAATGAAACGAGGTTATTTGACAATCCAACTATTGAAGAAAATCCGTCAGCCGGGGCAAAAACCAGGTACGAAAGAAAATGGTTGTCAATGGAGAAAGAGATTTTCAAGTTTTACTGTATGAGAAATGAAAGAGTCGTCAATATTGAAGAGGATGTGGTTCATGTGTCACATCTATGGGTGAAAGACGTCGATGAAGCTCGACTTGGGAGCCTTATTGGAGAAGCTTTTTCAAGTAACGAGATTTTTGTGAAGTTTCTGGGAGTATACAGAAATCTGGAGAGTAAAGCTTTCCTGATCGAGACCTTGTCGGTTGATAGAGGCTTTTCCCAGAGATTCCATATAAACCTTTCCAGTAGAGAAGCCGGATGGCTTATTCAGTTGGACAGTCAGTCAAGACCGATAAGAACGCGGGCGGTAAGATTCGCAATGAAGACGCTTTCTAGTCTTGTCGAGACAAAAACTAGTTTGAAGTAAATTTCGGTCACGGAGACAGTTCTGTGCCAAAATCTGAACAAATGGGTTCGCAGGCTTCTGCACCCCGCGGAAGTAGTTCTATACAAAAAAACGGGGCGCAAGCGCCCCATCCTGGCGGCAATTACAACTTCTTGAAGAGCAGAGAAGCGTTATGACCACCAAAGCCAAACGAGTTCTTCATTGCAAAATTGATAGCTTTTTCAACCCCGAAATTGGGAGTGTAGTTAAGGTCACATTCTGGGTCTGGATTAGAGTAGTTTATTGTGGGCGGCACAAAGGAATTCTTCATCGAGAGAAGTGTCGCCACAGATTCGATTGCCCCAGCGGCGCCCAGGGCGTGCCCAGCCATAGACTTAGTGGAACTAATGTTCAGGCTTTCTCTTGTTCCGTAAAGGCGCTTGATCGCTCTGGTTTCGATCACGTCATTTAGCGGAGTTGAAGTTCCGTGAGCGTTAATGTAGTCAACTTCTGAAGGGTCAACACAAGCATCTTTCAAAGCCATTTTCATTGCTCTATATGCTCCATCGCCAGACTCCTCGGGTGAAGTTATGTGAAACGCATCGTCAGTAGAACCATAGCCGACGATCTCCCCGTATATTCTCGCTCCGCGTCTCAAAGCATGCTCGTGTTCCTCAATTATCAGTGTTGCAGAACCCTCAGCCATGACAAATCCGTCGCGTTTACTATCGAATGGTCTTGAAGCCGATTCAGGGGTCCCTCGTGAAAGGGCGGTCATATTCGAGAATCCGGCTAGAGTAAGAGGTGTAATCGTCGCTTCCGTGCCGCCAGTCATTGCAACGTCAAGAACTCCGCTTCTAATGAGCCGAGTCGCTTCGCCGATTGCATTTGTCCCAGAAGCGCAGGCGGTTGAGATGGTGAAATTGGTCCCCTTAAAACCGAAGCGGATCGCAAGAAGGCCCGGAGCCATATTTGCGATCGTCATCGGTATCAAAAATGGAGTAATTCGAGAAGGACCTTTGTTCATAAGAATCAGATGTTGATCTTCAATTACGTCCATTCCGCCCAGTCCCACGCCATAGATGATACCTGCCATTTCCGAATCAAAAAGCCCTTCTTCCAAACCGGAGTCGTTGTAAGCCTCGCTTGCACTTGCAATCGCCATCTGGACAAACCTGGCAGTTCTCTTGGCTTCTCTCTTTTCCATATAGGAAATGGGGTCGAAATTCTTGACGCGACCTGCGACTTTCGATCCAAATTCTGAGACATCGAATGTGTCAATCCAATCAATTCCTGATCTTCCTAACTTCAGTGACTCCCAGAACTCTTCCAGGTTGCTTCCGATGGAGCTTATAATGCCCATGCCCGTTACTGCAACTCTTCTCATTCTACTTAGTTTCCAGTGCAAGTATAAATCCAACCACGTCATCGATTGTCTTGAAGCCGGCAGTCTGGCTATCGCTGATCTGGATGTCAAATTTGTCTTCTAGCTCCATTACCAGATCTACAAGATCAAGCGAGTCTGCGCCAAGGTCCTCTATGAATCTAGAATTCCCTTTGATCTCACCTGCCTCGATCCCGAGATTTTCTGCAACAATTGATACAACCCTTTCTTGGATGGTTGACGTTCCTTCCATTAAACTCACCTCTCATCAAAAAATCAGTTTAGTTAGCAATTTCCTGGAATTCTCTTAGTGCTTCAAGGCTTTCGCTGTCTGTATTGTTTACAGTAACACTCCTGTCAATCTTCTTCATAAATCCGCTGAGAACCTTTCCCGGACCTACCTCAATGAATTTGTCAACGCCCAGCTGAATCATTCTTCTTATCGATTGCTCCCACCTTACGGGGCAATATGTCTGAGAAATCAATAGCTCCTTTATCTCATTCGGATCTTCGGGGAAGAGATCACCGGTTACATTAGATACTACTGGAATCTTCGGGGGGCTTACCTTGACACCATCAAGGAATTCTCTCAAGATCTCTCCTACAGGCTGTAAGAATCGACTGTGGAAAGGCGCGCTAACCGAAAGCTCTACGCATCTCTTTGCGCCTTCTCTCTTACAACTTTCCATTACGACTTTCACTTTTTCTGTGAGACCTGAGACTACCACCTGTCCCGGACAGTTATAGTTCGCAACTATTACTTCTTCGCTCGATGAAGTCTCAGAACAGATTCTTTCAACCACTTCATCTTGCAGACCAATTATCGCTGCCATGCTTCCCTTACCAGGAGAAATGGTATCTTGCATAGCCATTCCCCTCATCCTAACCAGGCGAAGAGCGTCCGCGTATTCAAGTGACCCAGCTATTGTAAGTGCAGTGAATTCTCCAAGGGATAGACCCGCAACAATGTCGGGTTTTGCTCCAACTTCTCTAAGGACGTCTGAAAGCGCTACGCTCAGAGAAAGGATAGCCGGTTGAGCATTTTGAGTTAGCGTCAATTCTCTCTCCGGACCCTCAAGCATCATTGTCAGCAAATCAAATCCCAGCATGCGACCTGAGATTCCAAGGAATTCTTTAAGTTGTGCGCTTTCCTCGCAAAAAGTTCTTCCCATACCCACATATTGACTTCCCTGTCCAGGAAATATCCATGCTACCATTTTGTGATCCCTCCCAGGTGGCCAATGATTTCTTCGGCCTCTTCAATGATTGATTCGATTAGTTCGCTCACACTTAATACTTCCTTTATTAAGCCGCTAGATTGACCGGCCATTAAAGAGCCAAAAATGACATCACCTTCTTTGGCGGCTCTTTTAAGCGCACCAACGGCCACTTTCTCAATTTCCTCGAATCCCTCGCCTCTTTTCTCAAGCTCCTCTATGTATCTTGTGAGTCTGTTTCTGAAGGCTCTAACTGGATGGCCGTTAGCATTTCCCGTAACAACTGTATCCAGTTCGTTTGATGATAGAATTTTCTCTTTATAGCGAAAGTGTGCCGAACAGTCAGAAGTGCAGATAAACCTTGTTCCCATTTGAACTCCACTTGCGCCTAGCGCCAGTGACGCCACAAAGCCTCTTCCATCAGCAATACCTCCCGCCGCGACAACAGGAATCTGCGTTGCAGAAGCAACGGCCGGGACGAGAACCATAGATGTCACTTTCCCAATATGACCGCCAGCTTCCATTCCTTCAGCGATTACCGCATCGACTCCCTGCTTCTCCAGTCTTTTGGCGAGTCCTGCAGAAGCAACAACTGGAATCACTTTTGTCCCGGCTGACTTAAGTCCATCTAAGAAGCGAGAAGGGCTTCCTGCTCCAGTAGTCACAACCGGGACTTTCTCCTTGCGAACTATTTCCATCTGTTCTTCAGCAAAGGGGGAAAGTAACATGATGTTTACTCCAAATGGATTTGAGGTTAGTTTCCTCACCTCATGAATCTCAGCAAGCAGCTCCTCCGAGGAGAGACTGCCTCCAGCAATAATGCCCAAGCCACCAGCATTAGAAACTGCAGCAGCTAGGGTGTGATCTGCAACCCAGGCCATTCCTCCCTGGAGTATCGGATATTTGATTTCGAGCAACTTGGTCAATGATGGTCTCTCTTGTCTCAAGACTGATCCTCCTGGCACGAAAATGCTGAATAAGTATCAGCAATGCCATACCAGGGAGAAAAGCCTAGTTTTAGTACGGATATCGAACCCTATTCGATTCCACAGTCCGGAAATCAAACGGGAGGTGATTTGTGAAAGATAAGGAGTTTGTGAAGAGTAGAATTCCACATCGGGATCCCTTTCTTCTAGTTGACGGTGTGACTTATATTAGCGATACTGAGATTAAGGCCTACAAGGACTTATCTGAAGATGAGCCCATATTCAGGGGTCACTTTCCTGGGCATCCGGTTTATCCAGGGGTGTTGATGATCGAAGGTATTGCTCAGACAGCGGGAATTCTCCTGCTGGAGCCGAAAAAGATCCCACTGTTCGCCGGAATTGAAAATGCTCGATTCAAGGAAATAGTGCAGCCACCTTGCAGACTTGAATATACCGTGAAAGTAATCGGAAAGAAAATGAACATTGTGAAGATAGAGGGCGTCGCTCATGTTGAAGGGAGACTTTGTGCCAGAGCTACACTTCTTGTTTCTTCATTATGATCGTAATGCATCATAATTAAATCTATTCAAGAGATGATTTTGGAAAGAAAAAACCCCTGTGCTATAATCTAGGCGTTAATCCTGCACAGGGGGATTAAAGGGGGTAAGCCGTCACCTTTAATGGGTGGCGGCATTTCTGTTTTAGAACTGGAAAGAAGCTACGAATCTCACGCCACTTCTATAAACAAAGAATGCCACGTAGTCTCCCTTCTTGATCTTTTCGGTATGTGCCTTGAAATCGTTCACATTCTCTATCGGTTCCTGATTGCCATTTATGCTCAAACGGGTGATCACGTCATCTTTGCTAATACCGAGTCTGTAGATTATTCCTTCTGAATCAACCTTTCTTACAACTATGCCTCTGAATTCTGCAGGCAATCCAAGCCGTTCCCTGTCTTCTGGGGTTATCTCGGAAACAGAGACTCCCAAAGAGCTTTCAAAGGTCTTAGACTCCTCAAGGTCGTCAGTTGATGAGGATTCACTCTCTTGAGAAAGCGATCCCAGAACCGCCGTTAGCACAATTCTCTCTCCAAATCTATCGATTGTAATCTTTACCTCAGAACCTGCCGGGTAATTAAGAACGGCTGCCCTCAGTTCAGAGGAATTTGTAATCTCGAGATTTTCAAAACCGATAATCACGTCTTGAGGTTTCACTCCGGCCTTCTCAGCTGCAGAGCCCGGGACTACATCGGTAATGAGAGCGCCACTTTCGACTTTTAGTCCAAGCGATCTTGAGATAGCCTCTGTAACAGTATCCATATAGACTCCAAGATAGGCTCTATGAACCGATCCCGTTTCAATTATCGAATCAACGAATCTCATAGCTACATCTATAGGTATTGCAAAGCCTAGTGAAGTTCCTACGTCGGGGGAGATTATGGCGGTGTTTATCCCGATAACCTGACCGTGGATATTCAACAAAGGTCCCCCGCTATTGCCGGGGTTAATTGCCGCATCGGTCTGGATCAAATTCGAATAGACACCGTTTCCATCGGGTTTTGGCAACTGCCTTCCGACTGCGCTGATTACACCGAGAGTTACAGTGTGTTTAAGTCCGAAAGGATTACCGATTGCAATTGCCCATTCCCCTATCCTAAGTGAGTCGGATTTGCCGAGTTCTACTGTTGGAAGATCAATCCCATCGGGATCAATCTTAATAACCGCAATGTCCAGCTCTGCATCTCCCCCAATGTACTTCGCTGGATAGGAGTTTCCATCGAGCATAGACACTGTGATTTTTTCGGCACCAGAAACAACGTGTTCGTTGGTGAAAATGTACCCATCTTTGCTGAAAATGAATCCAGAACCAACGCCTGACACTTTCTGATCCGGGATCTCTCCAAAGAAACGCCTAAAGAAATCCTCAAACCCAAAAGGATCAGTTATTGAATACTTTCTGGTGGCTTCGACGTCTATTTTCACTACTGCTGGTCCTGCCGCTTGAACTACGTTGACCACGGGACTCTCGTAGCCTTCATTAACCAGGGCCAGAGAAGCCACTGATAACAGAACAACAACCACAACTACAAGAACTTTCCTCATAACTCTGACCTCCTTCTTCGTTTTGGCTACTCCGGTAACTAATTTGACTGATCGGCCGAATTCATTGTTCAAAAAATTAGAAGGTGATATACTGATAGAGTTATGTTTTTCAGGGGTGAGTTTGTTGCAGTTGTTGTTTGTGCTGATTGTTTTCGTTGTTGCGTATTATCTCATTATTTCGGGGAAATTCAATAGATCCACAGTCGCCTTTACTGCGGGAATCTTAATACTTCTGTCAAAGGTAATTCCGGACTTCGATATGAAGGAGCTCGGTTATCTTGTTGATTTCAATACAATAAGTATCCTCATTGGGATGATGATAGTAGTCGGTACGCTAAGAACAACGGGGTTCTTCGAATTCGTTGCAGTGCATGTTGTTAGAGTCTCTAAGGGTAACGTAAGAGCTCTTCTGATATTCTTCATGGTTACAATTGCTCTTTTCTCCGCCTTTCTTGACAACGTCACAACGATACTCCTCTTTGCACCGATAATTTTCCTCGTTGCCGATGCGCTCGAAGTCTCACCACGAATGTTTTTGCTGGCGGGAGTTCTTTCAGCAAATATCGGCGGTACAGCGACTTTAATCGGAGATCCACCAAACATTTTAATCGGTTCCGCAAGTGGATTTGGATTCATGGATTTTCTCAGGTTTGATGGGCCAATCACTCTCATTGCCCTTCTAATAACTGTTATATACCTTGATAGAAAGGTCTTTAAGGATTACAGATCAATGGGAGATAAGCTTCAGCGCCTTGCCAGTATGGATCCCAACAAGGCTATAGTCTCAAAATCGGCTTTCTATAAATCACTTGCAGTGTTTTTTGGAGTCATCGCAGGTTTTCTTCTCCATGGGTTGATTGGAATCGAGCCTTCTCTCGTCGCTCTTGCAGGTGCTGCCGCGGCGATGATTCTAAATGGGAAAGGTTTTTCTAGTCTGTCCGAGGATATCGAATGGGATACTATCTTCTTCTTCATCGGGCTCTTTGTTCTCGCATTTGCTCTACAAGAGGTTGGTATTACTTCCTTTATATCCGGTCTTCTGGGTACACTCTCGGGTAATAGAGTAGTGCTGTTTCTAACCCTTTACTGGTTGTCAGCAGTAATGAGCGGCTTCATAGGCGCGGTCCCCGCAGTCACTTTTATGATTCCCGTTATACAGGGAATAACGGCAAATTACAGTGTTCCTGTCGAGATTTGGTGGGTAATCTCAATCTCGGCCTGTTTTGGAGGGAGTTTCTCGATTGCCGGTGCAGCTGCCAATATGGTTGGAGTGGGGCTGATAGAAAAACACTCGAAGGAGAGTCTCACATACGGAGATTTTTTGAGATTTTCAATGCCTGTGACGATTATGACACTTGTTGCCGGTACCGCCTATATTCTCCTCAGATTCTCGCTTTAGGTTCTCCTTTTTCGTGAGAATGTCTTTCTGTTCTCTTCTTCCTGAGGCCGACTTCTCCACGAAGATTCTGTCGCCATCTTCCGAGGCAATTCCTGTGTAGTACATCGCTGTGGAGTACGTTGCCGGTGTAGGTGTGAATATCTGAACCTGCTCTGGGTTGTAATGCATTTCCTTGCTCACGAATTTCTTCAGTTCGGCCATGTCCTGTATCGTGCATCCCGGATGAGCAGCAATAAAATATCCGATAGTGAATCCATTTCTACTTGAGAGAAGACTTACTTCTCTCAGAAAATCACGAAGTGCCTTTTTTGATGGTTTTCCCATCTGCTTCAGAACATGATCAACGGAGTGTTCGGGTGCTATTTTTAATTGTCCGGAGGTATGATTTTCGATCAATTCTTTGAGGAAGCCCCTTCCGGATTTTCCATCGCTGAGAATGAGATCGTACCTAATTCCAGAAGAGACGAAAACATGCTTAACCCCCGGAAGTTTCTTTGCTCTTCTCAAAAGATTGAGGTATCTGGTGTGATCGGGTCTAAGAGAACGACAGACTTCCGGGAAAAGACACCTTCTATCAGTACAAGCCCCGGCTTTTTCCTTTGCAGAGCACTCGAATCCATACATATTTGCTGTCGGACCGCCGATATCGGTTATAGTTCCATGGAATTCGGTGTCTTTGGTAAGAATTTCGATCTCTTTGATTATTGAGTCTTCTCTTCTCGAGACTACTGTTCTTCCCTGATGAGTCGCGATCGCGCAGAAGTTACACTCACCGTAGCAACCCCTATGACTCGTTATCGAATTTTGAACGGTCTCAATTGCCTTGACTTTTCCCTTAGAGAGAGACAGAGGGTGTACTCTTCTACTGAAGGGAAGAGAATAGAAAGAATCCAATTCCTGTGAACTTACCTGTGGGGGTTTGTTCTGTACAACATATCTATTGTCCTGAAGCTGATAAAGACAGGTCCCCCTTACAGGGTCCGTCTCTTCGTGAATGATTCTTGTGAGTCTGAAGTACTTCCTTTTGTCAAGTAAGACTTCTTCATGAGAGGGAAGCTCAACTCCATTTGGTTTTGAGCTCGACCAGAAAACCGTTCCTTCGACGTCTTTGGGGATTTCTCCTAATTCTGAGATTCTCCTGGCAATTTCGGTGACGGGTTTCTCACCCATTCCATATACAAGCAAATCTGCTTTAGAGTCAAGAAGAATAGACTTTCTTATTTTGTTGCTCCACCAGTCATAATGAGAGAACCTTCTCAAGCTTGCCTCTATTCCTCCGATAACAACGAAAGTGTCTTTGAAAGCCTGCCTTATCAAATTCGAATAGACTGTAGTTGCACGATCAGGTCTCTTTCCGCCAATCCCGCCAGGAGTGTAATCATCGCTCTTCCTCTTTCTTCCGGTCGAGGTGTAGTTTGCAACCATAGAATCAACATTTCCGGAGGTTATGCCGAAGAAGAGTTTTGGTCTCCCCAGTGCTGAGATGTCTGCAGTTGTTCGCCAGTCCGGCTGCGAAATCACGCCTACTTTCCAGCCTGCAGATTCAAGAACTCTGGCGATTATTGCCGATCCAAATGATGGATGATCAATAAAAGCATCGCCTGTGATAAGAATTATGTCGAGAAAAGACCAGCCTCTTTGATCCATCTCTCTTTTAGTCATTGGAATATTCATTGGTCACTCCAAAAAAGAATAGGGAAGCGAAACCGTAAGCCGGATCCTGTTATTGTGACCATCTATCTGGGAGTCATGTTGCCACGACCCTCAAGCATCCTACCCGAAAGGGGTTCGGTGGGCAACCTCAGACCCTTTCTGCTTGGACTTGCTCCAGACGGGGGTTACCAGGCCTGCCGATCACCCGACAGCCGGTGAGCTCTTACCTTCACCTTTCCATCCTTGCCCGAAGGCGGTTTCATTTTCTATGGCCCTTTCCGGAGATCACTCTCCCTGGGTATTACCCAGCGTCCCTGCCCATGGAGTCCGGACTTTCCTCGGATAATCCGCGGTCACACATTTCGCTTCCCAACGAAATCTATAAAGCCTTGCAGCCCTGACTTCTACCTTCAATTATCATCTTTCTCTCAATCATATTCAAGAGCTTGATTTTTGACATCCCCCAGTTTCCAAAAAGAGTACCCTCAAATGGAGGGTCTGAAACAAGTCTATGCACAATCACTTCACTATTGAGGTTCTCAAGGAAGACAACTACTCGCTCCAAAAACTGCTCCAAAGTCCCGATTTTGACTTCTCCTGCTCGAAACTGTCTTGCCAGTTCGGTACCTTCAGCCACATATAGAGAGTGAATTTTGACTCCATCAATTCGCAGCACTGATATCAGCCTTGCCGCCTCAGACACATCCTCCTCTGTATCCCAGGGAAGATTAACTATCACGTGAGCCACAAGCTCTATGCCCCTGTTCTTGGCTCTCAAGGACGAATCGATGAAATGTGATAGAGTATGCCCTCTGTTGATTGCTTTCAGAGTATTTGGATTAATGCTTTGTAGTCCCAGTTCAAGAATTACATCGACTTCTTTTGTGAATTCCTCAAGAAGATCGAGCACATCGTCAGAGACAAGATCAGGTCTCGTAGATATGTCAAGAACAACAACATCATCAATAATTGCTTCGCGGTAGATTTTTCGAAGTCTCTCAGTGGGAGCGAATGTATTTGAATTTGCCTGAAAATATGCCATGAACTTGTGAATGCCTTTCTTTCTGAGCAGTGATATCCTTTGTTCCAGTTGTTCTCTAAGCGAAAGATTCGAGTCGATTGAAAATCCGCTTCCTGAAGGATCACAATATATGCAGCCTCCTGTCCCATTGATTTTGTGTGGGCAAGAAAAACCCGCATCAATGGGAACCCTGTGAACAGGTTCTCCGTATTTAAGCCTTAAATGAGTCTTTAGATCGTTATAGGGCTTACGATTCAACAGATCTCACCAGGCTTCTCTCGAACTCTTTGAAAGCATCCACAGCGGAATTCACTTCTTCCTTTGTGTTTCCCAGAAAAAGATACAACCATTTCCCGGAAAACCACGTTTTGATGTAGCCTTCATCGATCTCCCCAGAAAACTCTCCATAAACCCAGGGAATTGCACTTACAACTGCTCTCAGTTCACTTGAGACATCTCCAATTAGGGTATACCAAAAACCCGTGCTTTGAGAGGCGTTTTCGAATTTTGTTACATAAACACTGAACCTTCTTGTTCCCTTAGCGAACTCTTTTTGAAGAAGCAGAGCAGTATCATCTAAACTGAGGTCCAGAACTTTGCCGCCAACACTAGTTAAGGTAGAGATGTCCATATATTCACTTAGTGTGAATCCTGCAAATCGTCCCGGCACCAGTTCCGACCGTGAGGTTCCGCAGGAAGAAATAAAGATTATCAGAATAACAAGTGCTGCCGTTATGTGGGGTAGTCTAATTCTCATTTCTTCACCTCCCGTTCTATGAGTGTTCTAAAGGAGTTAGCTTTCATATAGATCTTGGGCCAGTTTTCATGCCCCAATCTCTCTAAATGATTTGAAAACAAGACTCCATTTCTGGGATCTCTGATCTCGCTTTCTATTTCAAGCAAAGGAACCAGAACGAATTTCCTCTTAATTATATCGTTGTGGGGAATTGTAAGCTCCTTTGTAGTTAGAACAGTTTCTCCAAAAAGAATAATGTCAATGTCTATTTCTCTCGGACCCCATCGAAATCGCTCTACTCGTCCCACAGACTTTTCAACGGTCTTTATTTCTCTTAGCAAGATTTCTGGGTCTCCGGTGTGTCGAAATTTTCCGACGCAATTCAGGAATTCTTCTTGTTCAGTGTTTCCGTATGGTTTAGTATAATAGAGAGAGGAGACTTCTGAGGGAAACAGCTCCATTTCTGTAAGTCTCTTGAAGGCTTCGATAATGTAACGCAATCTGTCTCCGATATTGCTACCGAAGGCAAGGAACAGATCACTCTCCACTTAATTTCCTCCGCAACGACCACGCCGCTTCCTTCAATCTCTGTACGGTTTTCAAAGAAAATCCCCCTTCCCACCAGTGAGGAAGAATCGAATTGTCGAGAAGCAGTGGATCAATTTCTTCATTAAACATCCCTCTATCTACCAGATCCTTCCATTGCGCCGTGCCTGGAATCGGCGTGAATTCGTTAACGCTCGGGTTAACTCCTAGTTCTTCACAGACTTCAAGTGAATTCAGAATATCCTTTTCGCTCTGGCCGGGAAGATTCATCATGATGTAGGCACTAACTTCTCTAGAAGTGAATCCGGCTTCAGAGAGGTTTTGAATTGCTTGATAGAAATCTCTTGAACTTACTTTCCCACCCGTTGCGTTTTGCAATGCTGGATCCGAAGTCTCTAGTCCGATCTTTATTGTCTTGAAATTGTTTTCGAACATCAGACCTGCAGTCTCCATGTCCAGAAATCTGGCATGGACACCGTTTGGCAAATGAAATCTTGTTCCAATTCTGCGATTCTGTATTTCGCGCATTAGTTCTTTAAACCCATTACCTACTAGAATGGCGTCGTCGAAGAAGACTACGTCGGAAAGATGCTTTGTTTCTATTAGAAACTCAATGTATTCGGCAGTCCTAACTGAATCTCGACTGAAAAAACCGTTCCAAAGAAAACTACTGGCGCAATACGTACATCTGAATGGACAGCCGAGACTTGTGATAACAACTGCATAGCGAGGAGATTCGTAAATGGAATAATCGGGATCAAGGTCTTCGAACCAGTCAAATTGCAGTGTACTGTCGATGCCAAGATAAGCAAGAGCTTTCTCAAGCGGTTTCATTCCCGTTCCGGGGCAAACAAAATCTGCTCCAGAATATTGCCTGGCATGATCAGGAAGAAGTGTTGCATAAACTCCGCCCAGCAGAATTGGAATACCGGACTTCTCCTCCCGAATTACCCGTATAGTGTCGCTTACTCCATAGTGCCAGTAAGTCATCATCGAAGTCACGAATACTCCATCTACACTTCCCGACCCCCTAAGTTTTCTTCGCAAGACTTCCTCGGGGAAACCGAATCTCTTGAACTTCCTTGGAATTGATGCAATAGAGTGAGGCTTGGCTATTTCCTCTTCCAGAAATTTCCCCGTTCCGAAGTGTCTATCTCCCCGTCTGGCACCAAATGAGACAAGCTCAAGATCATATCTATCGAGACAATCAATCACAACCGGTTCAATGCCGAGATGTTTGAGGGCAGAAGCAATATAGAGAAGTCCTAGAGGCTTCAACCAGTAATCGTAAGCCGAAACAGCCTCGATCCAGGGGTTAACCAGTAGTATTCTTTTCAACTGACTTCACTCTGTTGTAGTAAGACCTTAAGCCCTTCAAGGTCAGGATGGGATCGTCGATTTCTATGAAACCACTTTTATTTATGAACAGGCGGACATCGCCACCGGTTCCTATGATTCTTGGCTTTTCTTCAAATTCTTTGATTATGTTGCTTATGATTCCTTGGAGAGCAAAGTAGGTTCCATTTACAATACCGATTCTTAGGTTATCTTCGGTATTAGTTCCAAAGTAGTGATCTTCAAAAAAGAGCTCAACTTCAGGAAGCTTGGCGGTATGAGAGAAAAGTGCAGACATTGCCGTTGCCGGACCAGGAAGAATCGCGCCTCCTGCAAAGATCCCATCCTTAAGAATGTCTATGGTTATTGCCGTTCCGACGTCGATGACTATTGCGTTTGCCCCGTAACATTCTCTTGCTCCAATTACATTTGCCAGCCGATCCGCGCCGATTTCAGCAGGATTATCAGTTCTGAGTCCAACTGAAACGAATTCATCGGCCTTCATAAATACTGCTGGTTTCGACAGGTATTTTCTGGCAAAGTAATTCACCGATCCATTGAGTCTCGGAACAACGCTTGCTACACACAGTCCGCTTATCTCGGAGAGAGAACTTCCCTTGTTCCTCAGTAATCCGTCTAGGATCACGAAGAGCTCATCCTCAGTTTCAATCCTTGAGGAAGATAATCTCCAAACTGCCCCAATATCCATTCCATTATCAAGTCCAAAGACGGTTGTCGTGTTTCCGATGTCTGCAAGTAACAGCATGCAAAACCTCCTATCTAGATATTAACATCTCGTTGCTGGTCTTTCTACTGACGTCCCCTTCAGACAGCCCGTATTGTTTCACATTTTCTTAATATTTCTCTCCACTTGATCGGCAGATGATGTGATGATATAATCTTTCTGCCAGCGCAGGCTGGAGACTGAAAGTGGGAGCGACTCGCTAGCTCAGCTGGTAGAGCACCTGACTTTTAATCAGGGGGTCGCGGGTTCGAATCCCGCGCGAGTCACCAGCGAGAGTGGCGAAACTGGCAGACGCGCTGGACTTAGGATCCAGTGGGGAGACCTGTGAGGGTTCAAGTCCCTCCTCTCGCACCAGAGCGATTTACAGAATGTAAGTTTGCGCGGATGTAGCTCAGTGGTAGAGCACCTGCTTGCCAAGCAGGGGGTCGCGGGTTCGAACCCCGTCTTCCGCTCCAGAAGGACGCCGGAAGGGCGTCTTTCTTTGTGTATATTCATTGTTCTGTATTAGCTAATCAGCTTAGGAGAATCACCGTGTACCGAAACAAACATACAGCTTTCCGGTAAGGTGCGTGATTCATGTTTTGGAGAATTCTCAGGTCGAGAAAATTTGGTCCCTTCTGAAATGCTGATCTTTCTGTTTCTTCTCTTGACTTTATTCCCATTCAATCGTGGCCGGTGGTTTGTCAGTTATGTCGAAAACGACCCTACCTATCTCTTTTACTTCAGATGTAATCCTTGAAGAAGCCTGCCTAAGGACCGAATGCGGAAGTTCATACCAAGATGCCGTCATGCCTTCTGAACTATTAACAGCCCGAAGAGCAACCACATAACCATATGATCGCTTATCTCCTTTTACACCCACGCTGGAGACTGGTAGAAGGACAGCAAACGACTGCCATATCTTATCAAGATCACCCGATTCGCGTAGCACTTCCATGAAAATAGAATCAACTTCCTTCAGAATCTGCGCCTTCTCCGAAGTCACTTCTCCGATTATTCTCACTCCAAGACCAGGGCCGGGAAATGGCTGCCTACTGATCAGGAATTTGTCTATTCCAAGAGAGTGACCGAGGTTTCGTACTTCATCTTTAAAAAGCTCTCTCAGTGGTTCAAGCAATTCCAGGCTCATATTCTCGGGAAGACCTCCGACATTATGGTGACTCTTGATCTTTTCACCACTCCTGGAAGCAGCTCCGGATTCAATGACATCTGAATAGATCGTCCCCTGAAGCAAAAACCTAGCATTCAGTTTGCTCGCTTCTCTTTCGAATACTCGTATGAATGTCCGTCCAATAACCTTTCTCTTTTCCTCTGGGTCCACAATTCCTTCAAGTTCATGGAAGAATTCTTTTGACGCTTCAACTGTCTCTACATTTATTCCCAGTTTTCTCAAGGCTACTGGAACTTCGATCTCTTCATTTTTTCTCATCAATCCATGATTAACGAAAATCCCGGTGAATTTCTCGCCGATTGCTCTCGAAGTTATTGTTGCCGCTACTGTTGAATCGACTCCTCCTGAAAGACCTCCGACAACGCTTTGATCGCCAACGGTTCTCTGAATCGTCTTCACTTTCTCATCAGCAAGGTCACGAATCTTCCAGTCGCGTGATGCTTTGCAGATGTCTATCACGAATTCTTCGAGTAGTTCTTTCCCAAACTGGGTGTGATAAACTTCTGGATGAAACTGGAGAGCGATATTCTTCCCATCTGTGAATCCCGCAATTGTTCCGTTCCTACTTCTCGCCACGATCTTGCATCCATCTGGAAGTTGAGTCACTTCATCGCCATGACTCATCCATGCAATAATTTCGCTCGGGACACTTTGAAAGCAAGCATTATCAATTGATACTGATGTGAGGCCGTACTCGCCTCTCAATCCACTTGAAACGACTCCTCCAACTTCTTTGGCCATGAGATGCATTCCGTAGCATATTCCCAGAATCGGTACTGAGAGAAACCTGAGTTGTTCAGGGAAACCTGCAGAGCCTTCTTCATAAACACTCTGAGGTCCACCTGACAAAATCACGCCTTTGATATCTTTCTCTAGTTTAAAGCCATCTGGAGTCTCTACCGTGCAAAGAACACCGATCTCTCGAATTCTTCTTGCTAGAAGTAGAGTATATTGAGATCCGAAGTCGATAACAGCTATTCTATCCATCTTTCCTCCAAAAAGAAAACCCCCGAGGGGTGAAGTTAGAGCATCCTCTCAAAGAAAGAAGATTATGACCTTCAAGCTGAGATTGCAAAGCCGATATGAGAAATAATACGAGCTACCGACTCTTATTCCCTTGTTCCACAGAGAGCACTACATATTAGTAAATATGCAATCACCACTGCCCGAGTAGCCCCACACTCCAGGTCTTCTGAAAACCGAGTGATTCTATTTTGTTAGTCAGGTTGGTCCCTATCCCGGCTGTTATTATCATATCTCCCACCCTGACTTCAATACCGCCGCCAACAAGAAAATCAATGTTGTGTATGAGGTCGGCATTCATTGATACTCCCACACGCGCCGAAAAGAGATTCATATATGTGTACTGCGTTGAAAGACCAAGATACTTGACTCCCATCCCGTTTCTGGTACCTAACTCAAGGCCTATCAAGAACGGATCCAGGACGAACCTTATTCCAGCAAGTAGGTCGATTGAGTTTGAAGATAGGCCACTGTTCCATAATAGGCTGTCAAAGGAAACTACATAGTCTAGCAATTCGTAAGCCCTACCGGTTATTCCACCTCTGACTGCAACACCGTAAGTAGGTGTCGCGCCAGTCGTCATGTTAACCTTGAAGTCTGCTCCGAAAGATGTGAGAGGTCCGAGTTCACCCGATATCATGTAACTGAGGGATCTATTGCTCGATGTTTCTCCTATGTCCATGTAATACTGAAGCAAACCTGCCATTCCATCGTCTGAATCTTCAAAGAGCTGGACGTATAGCCCACGCTCGTCTGAAGAGGGGGACGCGCTTGTGGTAAGCTCGATGAAGTTTGAAGAGAAAGCTGACTTAAGTATCCCGTACAAATCTGAAGGGCTGCCAAAACCCGAACTATACCCCTTTGCAAGTATCCCGTTCCCTCCCGTTTGTAGTAAGAAGGGATTCAGTGCCATAGTAACCACACCAAAACACACGACCACCAAGATCAAAAGCTTCTTCATCATATCACCCCAAACGTTCTTCAGAAGTCTTTAGATTGCCTACTTGAATAAGACCGGTTTCAGCACAATGTTCTTTGAACTCACACAGCCTATCCTCAAGTATAGCCTCTCGAATCTTCTTCACAAAATCCATTAGAAAGCTTACATTGTGGTAACTCAACAGAATCTTGCCAAGTATCTCGTCCCTTGTGAACAGGTGATGGATATACGCTCTGCTGTACGTTGAACAGACTTTGCAGGTACAGTTCGGATCTACTGGAGATTTATCGTGCTTATTCCTTGCGGACTTGAGGTTGATTCTTCCACCTGAGGTCAATGCCGCTCCATGTCTGCCAAGCCTTGTAGGAAGAACACAATCAAACATATCGACTCCGCTTTCGACTGCAGCCAAAATCAGTTCGGGTGATCCTACTCCCATTAAGTATCTGGGCCTATCTTCGGGCAAAAGGCCAACGGATGCCGACAGAACTTTTTCCGTTGTCTCGAAGTCTTCTCCAACACTTAGACCACCCAAGGCGAAGCCCTCAAAATCCATCGCAGTGATTTCCGAAGCGCTCTCTTCCCTCAAATCATTGAAGAAACCGCCCTGGACTATACCGAACAGAGACTGATTACTATCCTTCCTGTGAGCAAGTAAGAATCTCTTCGCCCAGTTAGTGGTTCGTCTTACTGAATTTCTTACATATTCCTTGTCTGCATTTGGTTCAACGCACTCGTCAAAGGCCATTGCAATGTCTGATCCTATGGCTTCCTGAATTTCGATTGAGAGTTCAGGGGTAACGAAAAGGCTTCTGCCATCAAGAGGCGAACGAAATTTCACTCCTTCCTCGGTAATTTTTTTGTCGGAGAGTGAAAAGACCTGGAATCCGCCACTGTCAGTTAGGATAGAATGATCCCAAGACATAAAATTATGAAGGCCGCCAAAGTATCTCAGAGTGTCGAGTCCTGGACGCAAAAACAAATGGAAAGCGTTGCCAAGTATTATTTTTGAATCCATTTCATAAAGTTGATCTTGCCAGATCCCTTTTACCGTCCCATTAGTGCCTACGGGCATAAAAACGGGTGTCTCGAACTCTCCGTGTGCAGTGGCAAGTACAGCGGTTCTTGCTTTCGTTTCGGTACTCTTTGCCCTTATTTTCAGCTCAACCATTACGCTTTCCGATAATCTCGATTATCTTATCGTAAGAAGCATCAATTTGTTTTTCGAGCTGATTCATTTCATCGTTTATCCAGGCGCCATAATCGGGATCCTTCAGAGACTTCATATTGATCATAACATTGGCTTTGGCAATCCTATAGACTGCTAGGAGAAGGTGGGCGGCACTTTCGGCATCCGAAAGAACATTAGAATTCCCCCACTTGGCAAGTCTTTCTACATTCACAATTATGTTCTTGCATCGCCTGGCAAGATCAAAAGGTACTTCTATTGCTGTCTTTAGAGCTTGTTGGACTTTCATTTCTCTTGTGCTCTTCTCATCGTCGGTGGTTTTCGGAAGCTTATAAGCAGACATTACTTGATCGAAGGCCTGAATATCGCGGTTCATCAAGTCGCAAAGATAGTTGCTTTCCGATTCAAAAACCTCTAAGGCTGACTCCATATGTCCCTCGGCATCTTCATAGCCCTTTTTCCCTATGGTCAGATTTGCGACCATTGATCCTAACGAAGCTGCGAGGGCAGCTACCACTGCTCCGACAGCACCTCCTCCAGGAGTTGCAGACTTCTCAGCAACTTTTTTCAGAAAGTCTTTCACCGGTAATGTGCAAAAATCCATTTCAATAACCCCCTCGATTGTCCTCTGATTCTCCTGAAACGATTTTTATCCCAGAGCTAGTACCAATTCTGTTGGCTCCGGCAGCAATCATTTTGAGAGCGTCTTCTCTTGATTTGACACCGCCGGAGGCCTTGACTCTACACGTGTCTCCGACAACAAACTTCATCAAAGAAACATCGTTTGTCGTTGCTCCTCCGGTTGAAAAGCCGGTTGAAGTCTTGACAAATGCAGCACCCGACTGCCTGGCGATTACGCAGGCAGCAATCTTTTCCTCTTCGTTGAGCAGAGATGTTTCGATTATTACTTTAACAGGTTTGCCTCGTCCTGATTCTACCACTTTGACTAAGTCATCAAATACGCTTTCGTACTCTCCTGCCTTCAAGAGACCTACATTCATTACCATATCAAGCTCGTCTGCTCCATTATCAACCGCCCATGATGCCTCGAAAGCTTTCGCTTCTTTTGACGCCTGCCCCAAAGGGAACGCAATGACAACGGTTTTCTTTACACTGCTTCCTCTAAGTGATTCATTCACTATGGGGAGATATCCAGAATTGACACAGACACTCCAGAACTCAAACCTGATAGCCTCATCACATAGTCTTCTTACCATTTCTGGAGTTGCATCGGCCTTCAAAAGAGTGTGGTCAATGAATTTGGCAATGTTGAGTTTCTCCGGTAACTCTCTTCTTATTGGAGAATACTCTTCTTTGTACCTTCTAACTTCCTCTACGATTAATGCTCCAAGCATTGCATCACCAATCCTTATCTATTATTTCGCGAAATCATAAACTTAGATCTTCTGATATTTCTTGCATTGCGTTTAGAGACAGAGATAGGAAATCCTTGAGAGTCATATCCAGTTCAGTACAAGTCGCCATCTGATCTCTACTAGCACCCCTGGCAAATGATTTCTCTTTATATCTGTTCAGAAGGAAATCCACGTCGATATCAGATAGCTTACTACCTCTCCTAATTAAAACCGCAGCCACTATGAATCCAGTTACTGGGTCGGCCGCATAAATTGCCTTTTCTATAAGTTTTCCTCTTTCCTTCTTTTCACAATGGGCAAGAATTGCATCTTTAATATCATCAGGCAAATCCTCGCTCTCAAGCATTTCTACTGTCTTGTTGCCGTGTTCTTCAAAGTTGTCCTTAGTGAATTCGTAGTCAAGATCGTGAAGAAGTCCTGCCATGGCCCAGACTTCTTGATCTTGTCCCAGTCTTTTCGCCAGGGCTTTCATGACCGCCTCAGTGGCAAGAACATGCTTAATCAGATTCTTGGAGTGCATGTTGTCTATTACCAACTTCATTGCCTCTTCCCTTGAGATCATTTTCTACCACCTCCGCTTCGAAAACTCTTCCGGCTGCAAAACTGTAGTATTTACCGCTTCCTATTATAACGTGATCCAGCATCTTAATTCCGAGTGTTTCTCCAGCGTCTCTAATCTTTGAAGTAATCCCTTCATCTTCTTTACTTGGAGAAGGGTCGCCAGATGGATGGTTGTGGACGAGAATTATCGCTGCAGCCGTCCTGGATATGGCGGGTTTGTAGACCTCTCTTGGGTGAAGAAGAGAGGAATCCAATATTCCCACACTAACGGTGTTTAATCCTCTATAGTTCAGTTTAGTGTCCAAGGAAATTACCCTGACAGTCTCTCGATCCATGAAAGCCATGTCATTGCAGAGATAGTACACGCCCTGAGGTTCATCCAACCGCACTTTTGCCTTTTCTGTCATCTCCCTGAAGATTCTCTGTCCAAGCTCTAGAGCTGCCTTGAGGCAGACTGCTTTAGCCGTTCCAAGACCTTTTGCAGTCATTAATTCCGCAACTTCGGCAGACAGAAGCGCTGTGAGAGAACCATAATGATCGAGAAGCTCTTCGCTTAACTGGACTACCCCTTTCCCCTTTGCTCCAGTTCTAAGAAGGATCGCAATTAGTTCGCTGTTTGAAAGAGAACCTGGACCATACTTTAGAAGCCTTTCTCTAGGCATTGCGTGGAAGCCCAATTCAGATTACCCCCCGTGAATGAAGTCCCTCCCAAAGTCTTCCTATGGGAAGTCCCATCACATTGTAGAAGTCACCCGAGATGCTTTTTACAAAAATAGCACCATAGTCTTGGATTCCGTATGCCCCAGCTTTGTCAAGCGAGATACCACTTGCAGAGTACTCCTTAAGTACTTTCTTGGGCATTTCTCGAAATGTGACGGTGGTTTCTTCAACAAAAGTAAACTCGTCTTCTTCCGATACAACTGAGACCGACGTATAGACAGAGTGGGTCTTGCCCGAAAGAGCAGAGAGCATTTCGTAAGCTGTTTCAACTGAAGATGGCTTTCCTAGCACCAAGCCATCTAGGACCACAACGGTGTCCGCTCCCACAACTACCGCATCAGGGTTCCTGAAATATACATTTTCAGCCTTCCTGTAAGAAAGCTCTGATAGCTCCTCCTCTGAGAATCTCTCTGAAAGGCTTTCTCTAATTCCTTCCGGCGGAACTACTTCAAAGGTAACTCCAATTAACTGAAGCAGCTCTTTTCTCCTTGGAGAAGATGAACCAAGTATCAATCTAGCCAAAGAGTATCACCCATCCTTCGTATAACTTCAAATGCAATATAGGCATTAATCAGTGCAGAAATTGATCCCATGATTAACATATAAGGGTAAATGAATACTATTTCTATACTCTTCACAATCAATGCAGATGCAACTAGCAGCTGTATCAAGTTACTCACCGAGGCGCCGGCTAAACTTATACCTACCAGACCGAACCTTTTGGTCCGGTTCAAGAGCCACATCACTGCCCCGGAAGAAAGAGAACCCGTAATTCCCATCAAGAAACCGGGAGTTGCAAGTCTACCCGTCAACAAACTGCCAATTAGGCTTTTTCCAATAGAGAGAATTAGAATGTCGCCGAGAGGCATGCCCGCTAGAGCGATAATCAAGACAAGATTAGAGAAACCCCATCTTCCACCTGGAACCGGTAGAGGAAACGGTATAAGGCTTTCAAGAAGATAGAGAACAGAACCTAACGCAATTAACATCGACAGTGTGGTGATTCTTTTCGCTTCCATCATTACTCCATCGGCAAAGTTAGCTAACATTCCAGTGATCCACAAATTTTAGGGAGTCAGTTATCCGAATTTCTCACCCCAATTTTCAGAGCGGTTCAGCATTTTCTCTGCCAAAGCTTCAAAGAGATCTTAACAAGCCTACTGAGAAATTACATCTACTTCCGTCCTACCAGCGGGGATCTTTATGACAATCCTGTTAGGAACACAAACGATTGGGATATTTGGGCTGTCTACTGCTCCCTGTAAGACGCACAGCTTGTCAGGACAATCTGAGTCAATGACTGAGATCCTTCCTCCTTCGACCTTAATAAGCATACCTACTTCGAGCGAATACTCTGAGTCTACTTTCAGATTTACTGTTCTTATTAGTCTTCCGTCATGGTACACTTCGGCGAAAGAGGAGCCTCTTTCTCGCGTCAATGAGAGAAGCAATACTACTGCAATGAGTCCGAAGACAATCAATAGATCATATCTGGTTAATAATCTCATCGCTCCTGGTATACTTCGAACCCCGGTGACTTGAAAGTACTCATATCTTCCATCACTAAAAGAACGAGTGCTCCAAATCTTGGCAGGAATGTTACTCCCGGCTCCATCCCAGTCACAAAGGCTGCAGTCGCATAGGCGTCTGCAAGCATGGCGCTCTTACCTATAACGGTTGCACTAATAACTCCGTTGCGGGACGGGTATCCCGTCTCTGGATCCAGAATATGGTGGTAACGTACGTTGTCTTCTATGAAGAACCTTTCATAGTCCCCAGAAGTAGCCACAGCACCATCATATAGATAGATATATTCGATAACGTCCTGGACACTCTCCCCTCTTGGATCTCTCACGCCGACGATCCACGGCCTGCTTCCGTACTTTGGACCGATTACCCCTATGTCACCACCAGCATCAATGAAGCCAGTCGCTCCGTCGTCAAGCGCTTTGATCTTCGCAATAGCCATATCTACTGCGTAGCCTTTTGCGATCGCTCCGAGATCTAGCATTGCTCCATCTGCCAGGGATACATATTTCGACTCTTCAACAAAGGTGATTCTGGAGAAGCCCGTCGATCCTAGAGCTTCTTTGATTTCTTTCTCAGAGGGAATCCTTTTTTCAGATGATTCATCATCAAAGCCCCAAAGCTTGGTCAGTTCATACAGTGTCGGATCAAAGGCGCCGGAAGTATTTCTCGCGATTTCGAGGGCAGATTTTATGAGAAAACTTGTCTCCTTATCTATATCGTGAAGCTCACCGCTTCTGTTGAGCTCAGCGATCACTCCGTTGCTTCTACTTCCAAATTTATCATCAATCCTTTCCATTTCTGCCATAGCAGCTTCTGCGAGGGTAACTGGAGACATTTTTGAAGAAGAGACTCTTACGGTAACATAAGTCCCGAGAAGATACTCCGTTCTGTCATAGTATTCAAGAGGTTTTTGCCGGAAAAAAACGAAAGTCAGCAACGCAATGGCAGAGAGAAGAAGCACTGCATAAAGGATTGTCCGGCTTCTCAGAAGATGACTGGTATTTCTTCTTGACACTTGTCGCACCTTCCTTTTTCATCTATTCCAACCACTGAGCTCCGCATACCTTTCCTCTCGATGAGAAGGTTCCCGCAGTGAGGGCAAATAGTATCGGAGAGACCGGGAAGGCTTACGTTTCCAACGTACACGTATCTCAAATACTCCTTCGCAGCTTCTGCAAGCATTATTAAAGATTCTGGTGAAGTCGGAGGTATTTCACTCTTGTAGCTAGGATGATATCTGTTTATATGGAGGGGGATATCTCTTGAAAGTTCCGAAATCCATTTTGCTTCCCCTCTCATTTCTTCAGCGGAATCATTCTTACCAGGAATTATCAATGTTGTCAATTCCAAATGTGTTCCTACTTTCTTTGCCGTCTCTATTGATCTTAGAACATTTTTCTTCTCTGTGCCAATTTCATTTATGTAGAAGTCATCGTTCCAACCCTTTAGATCAATGTTCATTGCTCTAACCGACTGAGAAAGAAGATCCATAGGTTCCTCATCGATCACTCCGTTTGTAACCAGGACACTGTAGATACCCTCTTTGGCTGCTGCCCTTGAGGTATCAAGAATGAACTCGAAAGAGACGATCGGTTCATTGTAAGTAAATGCTATGCCTTGTGAGTCCCTCTCAAGTGCGATCTGAATGAGCTGTTGAGGCATGACCCGCTTCACGGTCTTCGGTCGCTGCTTTGAGATTTCCCAGTTCTGGCAAAAATCGCACTTAAGATTACATCCCCACGAGCCTACTGAAAGTATCTTCTCGCCAGGGAAGAAGTGGTATAAAGGCTTCTTCTCGATAGGATCAACCGCTATCGAGGTCAGTTGACCGTAATTTAGCGAATAAAGCATCCCATCAACATTCTTCCTAACACCACAAAAACCTACTTGATTAGGTTTGATTATGCAGTGCCTTGGACAAAGCAGACACTGCAACTCATCCTTTTCACCATATTCGTCGAAATATACGGCCGGTTTCAAAAATACACCTCTTAATGGAATCAGTGATACCTTTCAACTGAAAACCTGAAAATGTTGTAGTTCTCCGATTCCCCAATGCCAGCTTTTTTCAACGCAATTCCCAGCTGCTGATGGACGGTATTTACCCCCTCTAGATCAGGCAGAAGAACGCCTCTTCTGCATCCCAGAGAAACAACAACGCCAAACTTCTTCGGATCTAGATCTGAAACGGTTGCTTTTTCTGGCAAACTAAGAATATCCACAGACAATTCCAAATCAGGGAGGTCATCCGGTTTCACAGGGGGAAACCGTGGATCTCGAATAGCTGCAGAAATCGCGTTCTGTATTATCTCTCTTGCAATATTCTCTTCCGCGGGAAATATCGTTCCAATACAACCTCTGAGTGATCCACCCAGAGAATGCAGGGATACGAAACAACCTGCCCTTCTGGAGATAAATTCGTCAGAAACCCACTCAGGAACCTCAACAGCAAAGTGTCTCCGAAAGTACTCTCCTATTGCGAATCTAGCAATCCTTACAGGTTCGGAATAAGACAATTCAATCCCTCAATCGAAAAAAATTTGAGACAGCTTGTAGTATTCGAAGGGTACGAGCTTCTTCGTAGCTATTCCATATTCAAGGGGAATTGAGACGATGTCGTTGCCTTTAAGTGCAACCATCCTTCCAAAATCGCCTTTCATAACTAGTTCCATCGCATGTACCCCATATCTCGTTCCAAGAATTCTGTCAAAGGCTGTAGGAGTACCCCCTCTTAACAGATGGCCCAAAACTACAGATCTTGTGTCGTAACCCGTTCTCTCAGAAATGATGTTCGCCATATAATGTGCGATTCCACCGAGTTTTATGTGTCCGAAAGCATCAATCTTGCTCTCATCTCCTACAACATTTTCAAGCTCTGTTGGCTTAAACCCTTCAGCAACTGCAACTATCATATATCCATGCCTATCCATTCGCTTCTTCACATATGCAATGATTTCATCTATAGTCATGGGATACTCTGGAATCAGTATTAGATGTGCTCCAGCAGCCATGCCTGCTTCCAAAGTTACCCATCCGGCCTCTCGGCCCATGAGTTCGACGATTATGATTCTTCCATGTGACTTCGCTGTGGAATGAAGCCTATCTATTGCATCGGCGCCGACATTAACTGCAGTTTGATATCCGAAAGTGTAATCAGTGTTGGCAACGTCGTTGTCGATCGTCTTCGGCACTCCGATAACTTTGTATCCCATCGAAGAAAGCTTGGCGGCCACACTCAATGTATCATCACCGCCTATGCCTATTATAGCGTCCAACCCGAGCTTCTTGATGTTTTCTTCCATTTTGACTCTCATGTCTTCTGACTTAAAAGGGTTGGTTCTGGATGTACCAAGAATTGTTCCTCCCAGGATGTGAATGCCTTCAACATCGTTATCGGTGAGTTTCATACTTTCGCCGACAACCAACCCCTTCCAACCATGCATCAAACCAATAATCTCTACGCTTTCCGGAGCAGATTTGACGATTCCTCTGATTACTGCATTCAGTCCTGGACAGTCCCCGCCGCCAGTCAATATCCCAATTCTCATTAAGAACCTCCCGTAAGTTTAGAAAGTACTGACTCATAGACTGTATAATTATAACATGAAGAGATTCAATGTTGTCTGAGGACAGAGAGGAAAGAGGCTTATGAAGCTAAGCATGAAACCAATAAGAGAATACATTACTTCGTCGGAATACACGCCGACCACCTTAAGAGGTATCGCGGTCCAGTTAGGGTTGAATGATAAGGAAAGCAGAGCATCGCTCAAAAAACTTCTCACGGAGATGATTGATTCTGGAGAGGTAATTCGAGATTCGAAAGGCAGATACATATCTCCTGGCGAAAAGAGGATAGTAGGAAAAATCGAATTTGCCAGAAGAGGAATGGGTGCTTTCATTAGTGTGGAAGATGAGGAGGATATCTTCATCCCTCCTGAGGATACAGGGTTTTCTATTCATGGCGACACAGTCCTTGTAGAGATTACTGGAAAATACAGAGAGATAAGAAAAGGAAAGATCGTCAAAGTAATCAATCGTAATAAGACGAAAGTAGTCGGAACCTTCAAGACGAGAGGCGTGATGGCCTTTGTCGTGGCCGACGATATGCGAATAAAAAGTGATTTCTATATACCTCCGGAAGGCTTTAATGGAGCCAGACCCGACCAAAAGGTTCTTGTCAAGATCACCAGATATCCTTCACCCGGAAAGAATCCAGAAGGAGTTATTGAGCGAGTTCTCGGGGACGCATTCAGTCCCGAGGCGGACTTGATGACAGTTATCTACAAGCAAGATCTTCCGGAACCCGGCTACTTTCCTGAAGAAGTCAAGAAACAGGCCGTAGAAACTGCCAAGAAGATAAGCCCAAGTGAAATAAGAGGAAGAAAGGATCTCCGCGATGAATTGGTCTATACAATAGATGGCGATGATGCGAAGGATTTCGACGACGCCATATCTTTGAAGAAAAATTCCAAGGGGAACTATCTTCTCGGTATTCACATCGCCGATGTCTCTCATTACGTTCGTCAGGGAACTCAGATCGATGTCGAAGCTTATTTAAGGGGTACATCGGTCTACTTACTCGATACCGTAATTCCAATGCTTCCCTTTGAACTGTCAAACGACATTTGCTCATTGAAACCTGCTGAGGATAGGTTGACTCTGTCGCTTTTGATGGAAATTGATGCAAGGGGAAAGGTAGTTTCGACAGCAGTCAAGAACGCGGTTATCAATTCTAAGAGGAGACTGACATATTCTGAAGTGAACGAATTCCTAAACGGAGAAGCTTCGGATGCCACTGTTGAGAAACTGATACCTGTCGCTGAAAGCCTTAGAATGTCACATGAGCTTGCACAGAAGATAAGGGACTTCAGAAAGAAGCGTGGTTCTGTCATGGACATCTCATCTAGAGAAGTCAAGATCGTCTTTGATAAGAACGGAAAAGTAATAGACATTATTCCACAAAGCCGTGGTGTATCTGAATGGATCATTGAAGAATTCATGATACTTGCAAACGAGACAGTTGCCGAGATCTTTGACAACAGAGGGTTGCCCTTTGTATACAGGATTCACGAGGAGCCAGATCCCGAATCAATGATGCAACTGAAGAATTATCTTGAGGCGCTGGGAATGAAAATAATGATTCCAAGGAATGTTCATCCAAAAGCTCTTCAACAAATACTGGAGAAGACAAAGGATCACCCCCTACACTCTTCTATAGAAAGAGTCCTTGTGCGAGGCATGAAGCGTGCAGTCTATTCCGAGAGAAATATTGGTCACTTCGGGCTGGCTTCCGAAGCTTACACTCATTTCACTTCGCCGATCAGGCGATATCCTGACCTGGTTGTGCACCGTCTGTTGAAAAAATTGATAGAGAATTCTGGTAACGATCTCGGAGAAGAGTCAAAGAAAATTGAAGAGACTCTTCCGAAGATTGCTTCATGGGCATCGAAGAGAGAAAGAGTAGCGAATGAAGCGGAATGGGATTTGCTCGATATGAAGAAGGTCGAGTATATCTCCGGTCGTGTAGGAGAAGTTTTTGATGGTGTGATTACCGGGGTAACGAAATTCGGAATATTCGTGGAGTTGACAGAAAAGATGGTTTCGGGTCTCGTTCATATTTCAACTCTGGATGACTACTATGATTTTATTGAGAACCAGAATATTCTTGTAGGAAGAAAACGGAAACGCATCTTCAGAATTGGTGATGAACTGAAGGTTCAGGTTGTAAGGGCAGACAAGACGACCATGGAAATCGATTTTAATATAGTGAAGGAAGAAAGCAGATCAGCCGTCAACAGGAAAACCGCCTCATCGAGCAACTCGAAGAATAGAAGCGTCAAAAGGAAGAAGACTCAATAGAGCGGTTCGAATCTCTGTGCGCTCCAGTATTCTTTCATTAGAGATTCATAAAGACCCAGTAATGTCGTCTTATGGTCTTCTTCCCAGCTAGAAAGCATATCGAAAAGGTCCTTAATTTCCTTTTTAGAAGTTTCTTGTGCTCTTTGTTTATAAAAGTCTTCGAAATCTTTTTCTATCAGGTAAGCAATTCGTAAGGCTGAAAGATCTCCTGCAAGTGAGTCTACTGAAATCCCTCTCAGCTCGAGAGATTCTCTTGAATAGAAGACGTTTTTCTGTTCAATGTGGCTGATTGCTATTGCTATTTCATCTTCTCTAGACGCATCTTCAATCATTTTAGAGATAAAGGAGACATGATCCATTTCCATCTCAGCAAGTTGCAAGAAGAGTTCCTTAACTTCTGGAACGTGAATCTCCTTCGATCTTTCTCTGTAAAACTTCACACCCTCTCTTTCTCGGGCCAGAGCATACTTAAGAACAGCAAGCTCCTCAGCTCCCATCGTATACACCCCCCTTTCATCATCTTCCTTGTTTCCAAAGCAATTATCTCATTGAATGGATTCCTTGACAAAGTATTGCTCGATAAGTGTAAAGTCACTTTTGTGGTGAGCAAACGTGGTATATTTCTTACAAATGACTCAAAGAAGAGGTGTCTTATGGAGATTATCCGCCTCAAGCATGGAGAAAAGAGCATTTCGATTACCGAGACCTTACCGTTTTCTATCGCAATACTTGACCAGATATACGATGGCGATATTAATCTGGCGATAGATGATGTGAAAGAAAGCCAGGTAGAGAAGGATCTTAATGTTATCAGAACCCTAATTGAGACTTTCGACAACATTGTAACACCTGAAAACTATGCACCCATTGAGTTCGAGGAATTTCTAGAATATCTTGCGGAGACCGAACTCTCTATCAAGTCTTTTAAAAGAGGTACATTCTCTGGCTTTCAAGACAAGATTCTTTTGATCGCAGATAGAGGTGACTATGATAGTGCCCAGCAGTTTCTAGATTTGCTTATGGAGGCGAATGTTGATAAAGCATCTGTTTGCGAGCTTAAAGGTACGATCTTCCTGGAATCTGGGGACGAGGAAGAGGGGATTAATTGGCTTCAGCGTGCTTTGAAGATAGACCCTTCACTAGTAACCGCTTACTCATTTCTCGGTCAGACCTTCTACAACAGAGGAGAGTTTGATAGAGCAGCGAGTTGTTGGGAGAAGGAAATAGCTTTATCGCCGGATCATCTTGTCACTTATTTTATGCTGACAGACGCTTATATAAATGGTGGTCGTATGGAGGAAGCTCTTAATGTTCTTATGAGTCTTTCTCAAAGGGACCCAGACAGCATCTTGACGAAGGTTGAGATGGCTGATTTGTACGAAAGAATGGGAAATATTGACATGAGGGACAGAGTCGAGCAGGAAGTGCTCGGAGCAAAGCCGGTCTATATAAACGATATCGAGCCTTGGGCAAAGATTCAGTTTAAGTATTCAAGGTTCGATATTGTGGAAGAAGAGGCAAAGAGGTTTTTGGAAGAAGATCCCGACAGACCAGAGCTAAAAATGCTTCTCATTGTGACTCACGTTAAGAAAGGGCTTTGTTCTGAGGCAAAGAAGCTTCTTGAGGACTTTGAAGATGAGCAGGTTTGGTATTATTACGGAAAGAAAGAGCTTTTCGATGAGTATCTTACTGAAGAAGAGAGAAGACAGTGTGGGATTACCTAGTTTTTAGAGTACCGATTTTCTTCTTTTTTGGGCTGATTTTTGGGAGTTTTTCTAACGCGTTGATCTTCAGGATTCCTTCCAAGGAGTACTCTATGACCAGACCACGAAGAAGCTTCTGTCCCCACTGCAAACATGAGCTTTCCTGGAAAGACAATCTTCCATTGATTAGCTACATCTTCCTAAAGGGAAAGTGCAGATACTGTGGTAAACCGATTTCCGCAAGATATCCCTTTGTTGAGTTGCTAACAGCAGCATTATATGCGCTGAACGCGTCTCTTTTTACTCTTCCGGGAGCGATCTCAATATCAGTTCTATCGACAGGACTCATCGTTTCCTCCTTCATCGATCTTGAGCACTACATGATTCCTGATCTTGGCGTGATCCTTGTTGGAGTTGGCGCCTTCACCTGGTCTATTCTCGAAGATAGATTCCCTTTGAACTTGGTGTATGCTCTTCTCGTAACCGGTGCAATGGTAGCCTTCTTTCTAATTGCAAACACTGTGAGGAAAGATAGCTTCGGATTTGGTGACGTAGAACTTCTTGCTGCTCTTTCACTTGCAACAGGGATTGTCGGATCTCTTTACACAGTCATGATAGCTTCTTTCGCCGCACTGATAGTGTACGCCATAAACGCTGCAGCAAGAGGAAAACGGTTCGACAGGCGCGCTCAGCTTCCATTTGGGCCTTTTATCGCAATCGGTGGATATTCAACAATAATCTTCCTGGATTTCATTGAGGCACTTTATCGGGTGTGAACATGAGGGAATGGACTGATGGAATAAGAAAAACTGGAATCGCGTTTGCGGATTTCCTTGATGGCAAGGGGATTCATTGCTCTCCAAGCGCCCATGGAGAGTATTTTGTCCAGTTATCTAATGGAGTCACTTTTAAACTTTACACAAACCGCTCCGGGAACTATAGGATAGTCTTGCCCTCTTCCATCTGCGGTGTGCTGTCAGAGAAGTTGCTGTTCGCATGGGAGGAATTCAACGGCAGGACATATGCTGGTATACACCTCTTCGTTGATGGAAGCTTTAGAGACAATGCGGCAGGCTATGGAGTGATTGTGATCTCCGAAAACCGTATCGTGGAGAGAATGAAAGGTTGTGTGAAAGAAAACCTGGAAATGAGAAATGTGATAGGAGAAATAGAAGGTGTTATTCAAGGGTTGAGCTACTGCCTGAAAAAGGGTTATAAGAAAGTGAAAATGCATTACGACTATGAGGGATTGAAGAGCTGGACAACAGGAGAGTGGAAAGCAAAGAACGAGCCGACGAGAAAGTACAGAGATCTTCTTGATGAACTATCACCCAATATCAGTATAGAATGGGTGAAAGTCAAATCACATGTTGGAGATACCTTTAACGAGATTGCGGATAAATTAGCAAAGAAAGCCGTTGAGGAGTGTTGAATGCTTCCGGAGTCACTTTTAGGATTCCGACTACCAGAAGTAAAATCTGGATGATTCTTGACAGTCAGTCTGAATTTTCTGGAAATTGAGTGGTCTCTGCCGGTTATGTTACATACGAAATACGGCAAGTGCATCAGTGTTTCTTCGGTCGAGGGCAATCGGAGATCTTTGAAGAGCCTCCCTTCTTTTGGAGTTCAGAGGAAATGTAACTGGAGTTTGTTTGCCTTTTTGAGTCTGTTTAAGGTGTAATAGCCGTTACATGAAGAACGAATCCTGACGAGAAGTTGGTATTCTGTGTGATGCCACTGGCTAGAAAACGGGAAATAGAATGGAAAAAATAATGGGGAGGGTTGACTGTGAGAGTATATATCAGTGCTGACATTGAAGGTACCGCAGGCATTGCCGATTGGGACGAAGCTAGGAAGGGACATGAAGACTACGAATATTTCAAGAAGCAGATGACTGCCGAAGTGAGGGCCGCTGTCCAGGGTGCTCTAAAAGCAGGAGTCTCGGAAATTGTTGTGAGAGATGCCCATGGAAGTGCAAGGAATATTGATCCCTCTTCTCTTCCTGAAGAAGTTCGCATATTGAGAGGATGGGCAAGAGACCCTCTGATGATGATGCAAGGAGTCGATGCCGGTTTTGGGGCCGTCGTATTCACAGGCTATCACTCCCCATCAGGAAAGGCTTTGAATCCTCTTTCTCACACTATGACCGGCGAGATCTTCTATTTGAAGATCAATGGTGAGCTTGTCAGTGAATTCAAGCTTAACGCGATGTCAGCAGCCTATTATGGTATACCGATAGTTTTTGTCAGTGGTGATGAAGGAATTGTGAGGATTGCAGAGCAGGACGTGCCCGGTATTGTAACAGTCTCAACAAATCGCGGAAGCGGATCCTCTGTTGATTCAATTCATCCTCTGAGAGCGGTGAAGCTAATAGAAGAGGGGGTCTATAAGGCCTTGAAGAATCTTGAGGCACTTCCTTTAGAACTGCCAGAGAGGTTTGATGTTGAGATTACTTATGTCGATCATAGACAAGCACACAAACTCTCCTTTTTTCCGGGAGTGAGCAAGATGGATGACAGGACGCTCATGTTCGAAGAAACAGACTATTTTGAAGTACTTAGAAAGCTCTTGTTCTTGCTTTGAGAGTCTTAGGGCAATCTCAGAAGAGCTTTTTAAGATAATCACCCAGTAGTTTTCCGGGTGCTTTTCAGTCGTATGCTGTCTTTTAATGGGTAGTCTCGCGGAAGCCTCGTTTCGGGTCTAAAGCCATATCTAATATATATTGAAAGGGCCCTACTATTACTTCTAGAAACGTCGAGCACAATTTCTTGACAAGTTTCGAAAAGATAATCAAATATCATTCTGGCTAAGCCCATATTCCTGAAGTTTCTTTCAACCGAAATAATACCTAGATAGCTTTGGTTAGATGAAATACTCATTCTCATTGCTTTCTGAAGAGTCCGAAATTCTAGTAGCAACCTGAATTTAGACAGACTGGGAACGAAATCTCTAAGATTAGGCTTTGAAGAAGCTAATTGGTTCATCTCTTTCATTGAGTAAAGAGCATATATTGCTACCGGTTGCCCGCTAACTTCACAGACGGTTATGTGCCTTATGTTCAGCGGGCTATTCAGTAGCACAAGTCCGGAGACATACTTATTAGCCTTCCATCCAAAAGCCCTTTTGAAATGCGAAGGATCTGTATCGAAAACCAGCGAGGCAACGAAGGGCACATCCTCTCTTTCTGCCGACCTAAATAACATCTCTCTCTTCTCCACAGGTAAATTCTGCGCCTTTAACCATGATCGTTCAATCTCTGTCTTGGCATGGTGTTGCATTGAATTGCTTATCCAATCAAGATCCTTAACGTGAGGTGGCTTATGGAAAACAGGGAGAGAGAAAAGAACGAGAGTGTGCAGATTGCTGAACGCTTGCTCGAGGGAACTCTCGAAGCTTCTGCGATTCTTTCTGCCGAGGGGAGAGTAGTTGTTGAGAACAGCGAGTGGAGAAGGTTGACTTCTGATTACTGTTATGAATTAAGCTTTTTGAACAAAGATGTGGTAGATTTCCCCTGTTTATTCAACCTGTTGAACGGCTCCAGTTCTGCAAGACTCAGTTCGTTCATCAATGGAGAGATAGATAATGTCTCTTTCGACCTAAGCGATTCAGTTCAGACTCGAAGGTCACATTTGTCGCTTAACATTTTTTGTCTGGGGATTTCGAAGAAACTATCATATTTGATGACCATGACTGACAACAGCGAATCTACCAGTATTCGAAACGCGTTGAGGGATATAGTGTACCTTGACTCTCTCTCTGGATTTGGAAATGAATGCTCTCTGCACACTCATCTTGCCAGCAAAATGCATACTTCAAGAGTTACTGGAAGCTCCTTTTCGATTGTATGTGTCACATTATCAGATTCTAAGGAGATAGTTGCAATGTTTGGAAAAAGAACCGCAGATATTTTGGTGCAGAGAATTAGCAGAAGACTTGCAAAAGCAGTACCAAAAGCAGAGTTTTTCAGGGTCATGGATGATGTCTTTGTTATCGTAATGGATTTGAGCGATAGGAAGGAAGTTTCTTCGACAGTGATTTCCTTATTATCAGCTTTGGAGAGCCCCGTCGTTGTCACTGATACTGAAATATCTCCATCCGTTGCAATCGGAATCTGTCAGTTTCCCGTGGATGGGGAGAGTTCAGACGCTCTTTTTAGTAACTGCCTTTCATCTGTATTTGCAGCAAAAAGAGAAGGTTTGAAGTGGCGATTCTACAGCTGATTATTCGAGGTAGAAGACTAACGCATCGTAGTCCCCTTTATTAGAGCCCACATCCCCGTCACTCGATGCGGAGAAACCTGCTAAAGCAAATCCGTTGCCTGATCTTGCGACTGCGAGGCTCACATCTTCCAGTTCTCCGCCAAGGTAGTTTTCCCAAAGCAAATTCCCGTCGACATCAAGCTGCAGAAGCCAGATGTCACTATAAGCTAATCCAGCTCTTTTCAAGGAAGTGCTTTCCGAACCTTTCCTTTCCAGATTTGACTCGGAGAAGCCGATTGCTTGAATACCACCAGAAGGGGTGACGAAAAAATCTTCAACAAAGTCGTTCCCTTTTCCTCCCAAGCATTTCGTCCATAAGATTTCTCCCACTTCTGAGAGTTTTATTATGAACCCATCGTAATCGGAAGTTTGCCGAGAGAAGGTGCCTCCTGTGGAGCTGGTTGAACCCCCAACAAATATATCTCCGTTTGCGTCCACTTTTACAGAGGATGGGAAATCCTCGCTCTCTCCACCCAAAACTTTAGACCAAAGTACCTCACCATTGATGCTAACTTTGATCACCAGAATTGATGAGAATTGTAGAGTTAATCCGTTAATTGATAAGCTGCTTCCGGTATTCCCTTCGGCCTCTCCATCCATTGAAGTTGTTTCTGCAACAATCACTATGTCTCCTTTGGGATCAAGATTGAAGGCAACTGCCCGTTCAAAGGAGCTCCCACCAAATGATTTTTGCCAGACTTCCGATCCCGACCTATCCAGTTTTATCAGAACGACGCTTTTTTCTTCTCTATTGTCTGAGGACTTCGTTCCCAGAATCAAGTATCCATCCTCGACCTCAGCGACTGCGACAGCTTCATTCTGATTTCCGCCAACTGTGAATCTCCAGCTTTCATTTGCGTATCTATTGAGTTTGATGGCCAGCAATGAAGATTCTTCCCCAGATTTGGGACTAGTTAAGTCGAGGTTTTTGCCTGCGACCAGAAATCCGTTATCGTAGGTCGGTATTATGTCAATGAACTCGGTCCAGCCAAAATCGAACTTCTTCTGCCAGGCAAAATAGCCGTTACCGTCAAGTTTCACAACCCATCCTGCTCTCGAAAGATCTTTCGCTGAGGAATTCGGAACCGGTTTAGCATCTACAGAACCTGCAAGAATGAAGCCCCCATCTGAAAGAGGCCTTATTTTGGCGAAGCTGTCTCTTCCGTCAAAACCAATAACCCTTTTCCATGTCAGTTTGGGAATCTTCTTTGTTCTGAATGACCAGATCGGGCTTCTGATTAGTCCACCCTTTTCATCGTCAGCCAAAACCTGCCAGCTGTATTCTGTGCCAGGTTCAAGAGAAGGCAAGCTATAGGTGGTTTCCGCAATTTCTTTAGCCAAGACTTCAAGTCTTTCAGCTCCAAAGTAGAGACTATAAGACAGGCTGTCTCCATCGGGGTCTTGGCACTTCCATGAGAGAACCAGGTCATTCATGAAATCCTCAACACCATCGTCTGGATAAGGAGAGTGGGGCTCTTCTGGCCAGTGGTTCTTGTCCATTACGATTATGCTAAAGGTTTCGCAGCGCCACTGTCCCAACTCGTCAATTGCTTTAATAGTCACTCTGTGCGCGACAGGAGCTTCGCGCAGCCCTGCGGTGTATCTATATTCAGTACCCTGAATCTCGCCCACCCCACTGACAATTTCGTAAAAAATGCTTTCTGAATCTGAAGTGGTGAGTTCTTTCAAGTCAATCTCCAGAAACTCTCCCTCAAAAAGCTTCTGGTTTGTGATTGCAAGAGCAGGGGGTGGAGGTGGATTTTCTACTTCAATCTCAATGGGAACAACAGCTCTTGATCTTTCCGACTGTACAACGATCTTCACTATGTCATTGGGGCAGCTTAAGGATTTTGTATCTATTACAAGAAAATCGTTCTCTATTCTTCCTTTCTCTCCAACGACTGAAAAGGCAAGGGCTGTTCCATTGCTTCTTACGAAGTCTGCAATTGGTAATGAAAGTGGCTCGCCGTATTCTACTGTTACACTACCACACTCCAAGACTTCGAAATCTGCGCTTTGTCCCTTCAGAAGTCCAAAGCCTGAGACAACTGCTAGGACTGCGAAGCAGACCATTGCAGCAAATAGTATTCTCCTCATAGTCAAATCAAAGCCTTATCTTCCGTGTCTTCTTCCTTGAAGACTTTGCTGCCAGAAACAAAATCAGAGGAAGGATTATTACAATCGGAATCAACCAGTACCAGATCTTGCCGCCTTCCCTTTCATTTTCCGGAGGGGCAGAGAGTGTGAACGATGCTCGAGCTGAATTGCCCTCAACATCATTTGCTATTACAAGATGCTCCCCATACTCGCTTACCATAATGTGCATTTCCTTTTCTCTTTCATTTACTGGATATGTCTTTCCGGAAACAACGACTTCTTTTACGTTAACGTCATCGCTTACTGTGAAGCTCAGGATCCTTTCAGCACCCGAAACAGCATACTGAACTGGTTCTCCGCTGATTACTGGATCTGCAGTTGAAACCGGGTTTCCAGATAGATATTCCTTTTCTAGCCAGCCATAATCGGAAACATAATAGCAGCTTTCGCCTTCCTCGGTAACTTTGACTTCTTGGCCAAATCCCAGACTCTCGTGATCTCTGCAAACCCAGAAGCTTCTAGATTCGGCTTCTAGTGAGAATGTTGACATTGCTTTGTTTCCGTCATGATCGTATGCATTGACAGTATAGTCACCCGTTCCCTGAACTTCTGTTCTAATCTCTACCGAAACTGAATTTACGGCAAGAGGAGTTACGGTGAGGTCGGGGGAAACAATTTCAATCAAAGTCACTGTACTGTTGTCGGAGACGGACAACTCCAGATACTTGGTATCGCCAATAGAAACCTTCTGGGCTTTATCGCCGGTTATAACAGGTGGTTCAATATCAGGAGCGACTCTCGAAAAGTAGTCTCTGTCAATCCACTCCCCATTCACAAGGAATGTCAGTTCACGAAAGTCGCCAATGATTACTCTGTCGCCTCTCTGATAGGTACCGATTTCTTTTACTACGTACATCACGGTTTCTTCAAAGTGAACGGTTACAATTTGTTCGTCGTAGGACCCGGAATCATCATAAGCTCTGATGATGTAGTCGCCTGCGCCATCGGGGTTGAAAACAACTTCTCCATCTTCACCTATATCCACTTCTTCTCCATTCACTGTCACTCTTTTGACAGGCTTGGAAACCGAAAAATCCACCGTGCTTTTTTCTATGCTTATGCTCAAGGAAGAAGGAGTGTAGATTCTTGGTAACTTATCTAGTTGGAGAAGAAGTGAATTAAGCTCTCTTGCGACTTCCATAGGGCTAGATCCATCAGCAGTAGTGACTCTCTCAAGTGCCAGTGCTGAAGAAACCCAATTTCCATAGGAATTATAAGAGAAATACTCTCCGTCTCCAAACCCTATCAAGGTTCCTATTGCAGAAGCCTTTTCAATATCCCATATTTTCAAAGTTCCATCTGTGGAAGATGAGTAAAGCACATAACCATCATTTGAAAGAACTATCTCGCTGACATCCCAGTTGTGGCCCGTTATCATATTCACAAGATTGAAAGAAGGAAAGGAAAGACTCTTTATCGTTCTGTCGGAGGATGCAGTGTAGATTACCCCATTATCGATGAGGATCTTTGTTAGTTCTGCATTGTGAACTCTAGATGTCTTCAGAGGGGACCAGGTCTTAACATCATAGGATTTAAGATGGCCCGCCTCAGATCCAATTAAAAGAACTGTTCTTTCTCTATCCATAGAGACTGCGGTGAGTGACCCGATCTCTGCCCTGATAACCTTAACCTGCTGTCCACTTGATGTATCCCAGATTCTGAGGGTGCCATCTTCCGAAGCTGAATATAGACGATTTTGTTCAGGCCAATCGACAATGGAGTGAACGGACCCGGAATGGCCTCTGAGAGTTCTTATGAACGATAGACTTGAGAGTGACCATATCTTCACCGTTGCATCTGAGCTGCATGAATAAAGTGTCTTACCGTCTTCAGTTACAATCAAGTCATTCACTGCACTAGTGTGACTACTCAAGGACTTTATTTTCTTCCCAGTCAGGAGATCCCAGACGATGATTATTCCATCATCGTAGCCCGCTATTCCCATCTTTCCATCGGAAGAAACAGCAACAGAAGTTACCCAGGCGCTGTTAAAAGAAAGATTGTGTAATAATCTCCCATCTAAAAGATTCCAGACTTTGATTGTATTATCAATATATCCAGAAACAAGTCTCTCGCCATCTGGACTGACTGCCAACGAAGTAGCGCTGAAAGCCTTGCTATCTGGCAAGTACTCTATGCCATATGCAACAAGAGAGAAAAGCAAAGTTGCTAAAAGAGCTATCCTTCTCAAATCTATCACCCTGAATAGAATTTTCATTCAATTCTACCATTCATGGCCCTTCAAGAACAGTCCAACCTATCGGTCGAGAAACCTCTGAATCTCCAATCGATAGCCGTCGGGATCCCTTGTGAAAAAATGATAGATATTGAACTTCTCGTTTATGGTCGGCTCGGTGCATTCAACACCCGCTTTGATCAATCTTTTGTAGAACTCACCGACTTCATCGGTGAGTAGAGTTATTATTGGATTATCTTTTCTAGGACTAACTTGAAGATGATGACAAAAACCAATCATACCACCGCCCGCGGTGAAGAAAATCTGGCATGTCCCCTGATCTCTGAACAGTTCAAGCCCAATCAAACCTTTGTAGAATGAACTCGTAATACTCAGGTCTCTTGTGCCAAAAAAGACGATAGTGTTTAATAATACCTTCACCACTCGATCCTCCCTTCAAAGCAAGGGTCCGATCTACGATCGGACCCTTCCGGTTGATCTTCCATACATAATTCGGGTACTATGAGGACGGGTTGCACTTAAAAGGGTGTAGGTGTGCTTTGCACTGGCCTTGCTATCTTGCTAGTATCGATTTGTCTTTCATCTCGGTTTTACAAGAATTGAGACCCCTATATTGAACCAACAGTTCAGTACAAGTGTATATTTTTATTTGCGTATATATTACATTAAGTGTTCCGCACTTCTGTTTTCAAGAGTATCATCCTGCTTGGCAAATATAAGTTCTTGATCTGCACTATCATCATCACAACAAGCGATCCTAACTGAGTTGATTTGAAATCCTCTGATCAGGATTTCCCGCATTGTCTCTTTCGGTTTGAATACAAAACCTGCACTTACCGACGTAGGATTGATGGTACGATAATGGAGCTACTGGCTTCTTTCGATAAGGAGACAGCTCTTTCTGCGAAGCATTTGTCTTACGGACTAGCGTTTCAGTGCTTATTCCTATTTGAGAGAAGAGCCCAGAAGCCTTCCGTGGCCTGTTGCATATGTTATGGATCTTGTGTGACCACTGCAATCACCGATGAACTTTAGATTTTTATATCGACCGTTGTTTATCTTGTTCGAGTAAAACTTGACTTCAACGGCATACATAAGATTGTCAGGATAAGCTACTCCAGGAATTACCTCGCTGAGTTTCTCAATAAACTCGGTAATAGAAACAGATATTCTCCTGGGCAACACAAGATTTATGTCACCCAGAATGAAATCACTTTCAGGTAACGTAGGTTTAACCCTTCCCAACCTCTTTGTTCTCTTGGTCTGCATGAAGTCCTCATAGGTCTGAAGAATCACTTTCCTGCCACCGGCAAGAATGTTGCTTAATCTGCTTATATATGAGCCGTAACCTATTGGATCACGAAAAGGTTCTGTGAAACGCGTCGTGCAAAGTATTGCGAAGTTTGTGCTCTCTGAACTCCCTCCAGAGTTGGAGTGGCCGTTCACGGTCACAAAATCGTCGTAGTTCTCCAGAACGACCTTTCCAGATGGGTTATTGCAGAAAGTTCTCACTGTATATCCTGTCTTGGCCTTCAATCTAACCTTGAATTCGTACATCTCATTATTGATCTCTTCCACGACATGGTCGGGAAGTTCAAATCTGATTCCAATATCTACCGTGTTACTGGATGCGACGATCTCCGGATATCGACCTGTTACCTTTTTTATAAGTGAGTGGCCACTCCTGCCCACAGCAACTACTACATAATCAAACTCTGCTTCGAATCCCTCTCCTCTAAGAACAATTCTTTCCTTTTCAATGTCGATTTCATCGACCCTCGAGCCAAAGTGAAAGTGGACGTTCTTTCTCTTTGAGAATTCGTCGAAAATCCTTGTAAGAACCGAACCCAGTTTATCGGTCCCTATATGCCAAAACCTCGAGTTCACAGGTTCAAACCCTTTTTCATAGAAAAGGTCGAAGAATGAGGATTTTCTGTCAAAGGATGTACCAGTTTTGACGTTGAGCTTGTCTTCGGAATGCAGTTTTTCCAGATAGAAATCAACCACACTTTTCTGAATGGAGAGTGGAATCTCCATGTCACCGCCCATGGTATCTGATACGAAAATCTTTCCATCCGACCTTATTCCGCTTATGCTTGAACTAAAAATATCCTTTGAGCGTTCAAGAATGTGAATCTCATGATTCTCATCAATCACCTCACTCATAAAGCCTATTGATGCTGCTCCAAATCCGATAACTCCAATTTTCATGTGATAAGTCCTTAACGGACAATTCACCTCCCCCGGTGCATCGTTATTCCCAGCTAAATCTGTATTTATCAAGCCCCAGCTCATCCCTAAGCTGCACTAGTTGTTTCCTCAAGATCTCATTCAAAGGGGCTCCTTTGTCCTTTCTTGACAGCCATGCGAGGTGTTCCTTCTCTCCAGCGGTAAAGATCCGCTCTTGTCCGGGGGCCTTTTTCGATGCCCTAAGCTCTCTGAGGATATCACCTGCAAGTTTCCTGAATTCTTCTACTGGAGTGAACGGCTCGATATCTATTGCAATGAAGAAATGACCTATTGGAATAGGCCTTTTTTCACCATTAGACCCTACACCCGTCAGCATCTTCAAATAGCTGCCTGCCTGCAAAGCAGCTGAAAGAATCTCAACTACTGTTGCGTAGCCATATCCCTTGTATCCGGCAGTTTCCTCACCAATACCTCCCAGTGGAGTCAAAGCGGCTTCCCCTTTTGTGAGATCAATCAGAATTTGCTGAGTATCTGTTCTCGGTCTACCATCAAGACCAATCACCCAACCTTCAGGCAGCTCCTTGCCAGCTCTGGCATAGACTTCAATCTTTCCTCTCTGAGCCACAGAAGTGGCGCAGTCGAGAACAAAGGGGAAGTCTTCGTCTGTGGGAATCCCGAAAGTGAGTGGATTAGTTCCCAGCATATTCTCCACTCCGAAAGTTGGTGCAATAGATGGGCGGGCATTCGTGCCAGTAACTCCTATCATGCCCTCTTCAACGGCCATCATTGGATAATAGCCGGCTATTCCGTAATGTGTCGAATTGCGCGCCGCCACCATCCCCATTCCATAGGTCTTCGCCTTCTCGATTGCGAGCTTCATTGACTTGTAAGCGACAACATGTCCCATGCCGTTGTGCCCGTCAATTACAGCTGTCGTGGGGCTTTCCCTAATGATCTCAAACTCTGTGACAGGATTCTGAATTCCTGACCTAATGCGATCAACGTAGATTGGTTTCAGTCTGCCTATGCCATGTGAGTCGATTCCTCTCTTGTCTGAAGTTATGAGAACATTGGCACAAAGACTTGCATCCTCTTCAGGAACGCCGACACCAACAAAAACATCTTTCATAAAGGCTTCTAAAGTATCGAAGTCAACCCACGCAACATCGTCATACATGTTTTCCACAAAATCACTCCTTTCTTTCTACAGCCAATTATACAATCAGCATAAACCATATACAGTTTATCAAGTAATCTTCCATTCAGTCTGGTGTATCTGTCCTCGGATTCTTTGCCCTCGTAGCAGATTAGATGATTATCTCAGAACTCTCAGCAGGAGACGGCTTGTTTTTATGAGAAAAAATCGAGTACAATGGATTTACGGAAAATTCACATCATAGAGCTTTGTGATCATCCTATAGTTTGTTAGTTTTAAGAAAGAATGGTGAATCGCTTGAAAGACAGAATTGGACCGGGAGTATATCTTTACCCTATGCCATTAATAGTGGTTGGTACGATTAACGAAGAGAGGCCTAATTACACTACAGTTGCCTTTTGTGGGGTTGTAGAAGTTCAGCCGCCTATGCTCCAGATTTCTTTGGCAAAGACTAGGCTTAGCTGCAAGAATATTGAGGAGTCTGGTTACTTCAGCGTGAATGTACCCTCTCTCGACATGCTTAGAGGTGTAGATTATATGGGAATCTACTCTGGAAAGACCACTGACAAGTCGGAGCTTTTCGGCACCTTCTTTGGAGAAAGTGGAAGCGTTCCAATGATCGAAGAAGCGCCTTTGAATATGGAATGCAAGTTGGTCAGGAGTTCTGAATTTGGTGGAGTACACGTGACATTCGTCGGCGAAGTTATTCAAACATATTGTGCAGAGTCGTGCCTTGTCGACGGTCTTCCAGACATAAGGAAGATCAGTCCAGTGACGTTCTCTGTCTACGATAACTCCTACTGGTCTATCGGCATGCACCTTGGGAAGGCATGGAATATAGGTATAAAGTACACCCCTCCAAGAGAGGGCGTGGAATAAGCCCCGCTTTTGGAGGGATGAGATGTTTCATTTCTTCTCGTAAGAGGTCGGTCCTTTAGACCAATCCGTTTTGTCTAGCCATTCTTTTGGATAGCCTGTCGGCTGGGCCATATTGCCTTTGTCGCTTATGAAACCATCGTTATACTTCACTATCAAATACTCTGAGAATTCCCACCAGGCCTGGACAATCTCTTGAGAGTTTCTTGAACAGAATCTCGCGAGGTAGTCAGCAGCCTCCCTCGGTTTTGTCGGAAGAAGCGTGGCTGCGCTCGCTTCGATTTCCGGAAGGCGACTTAGGGAAAGTGCTTCATATTTCTGTTGCATTAGTCTGATTTCTTCGTGCATGTAACTGTATTTCAGAGCGGCCCAATTGGACACGAAGTTGAACGCCCACCAGGCGCTGTCCCTGCTGAAGTTTGAAGTATCGCAGACTTGAATAGAATTAGGCAGATTGCTTACTCCTGCGTAGAAGGGAATGAAACAAGTATCGGCAGGTTTATCTAAACCTAACCACATTATTCCTCCGATGGGATCTGGAAGCCATTCCCTTCCCTGACACACGAAAGTGTATCCACAATATGTCACTGATACAGGCCTTTCCCAAGCACCTTCAAGTTGTCGAGAAGGATCACCAACATCACCCTGTCCGTCGTAGGGGCCGTAAAATCTGTCTGGATAACCAAATGGGCCGGCGGCAATCCCTTTTGTTAGGTCGAACTCCGTTCCTTCATAGTGGTCTCGATATAAGTTCATCACGTCATTCGCTGAGAGTCTCCTGTCCGGTTTTATCGAGAATGGATATTCTCTAGTGAAACCGTCTTCTACCCAGGGAGAAAGGTTTAGGCTGGGAGAGATTAAGGAGAAAAGACGCCATACCCTCCTCAAGGAGTAGTACGGGTGATTGTATTCTCCAAGACTCACAGTTTTCAGCCAGTCAAGAAGGCCATCTTCGGGATTCCACCATCCGAATTTCTCTACAACTTCGTGAAGAGTCTTTCCGAATAGGATATCAGGGTCTTCGGGATCTATTTCCCTTATTCGGAATTGGTTTGCAGCTACGAAGACTTCTCCATCGGGAACCTTCTTTGCAACCCAAAGTCCTCCTGTACCTTCAGGAGAAGGAGCCATCTCAATGATCCACGCTTCGTTTGGATCAGCAACGGGCAGTGTTTCACCTGTACCGTAGTATCCATATTCTTCAATCAAAAAACCAATCATTTCAACGGCTTCTCTAGCAGTCTTGCAGCGTTCCAGAGCAACTCGAGAAAGCTCCGAGGAGTAGAAAATCCCTCTCCCAGGTTCGGGACCGATCTGAACCTTTGCTCCGTTAGTGCATTCACCAAACATCAGTTGATGTTCGTTCATTATCCCGTATGAGCCGTCGAAATAGGCATATGTGTGTGCTACTTGGGGAATCATTCCTATTGGAATTGAAGCTGGATAGCCAGATGTATCATAGGCAGGAGCTCTGTCCGACACAATCCTTGGATAAATAAAGCTGTTATACTGAGGGAATTCGCCTATCGCGACTGCCGTACAATAAACCGGTCTAAATGACCCGGGTTCATGATCTTGGGCAGGGACATAGACTATTCTCTGATCGGCTAGATCGTTGTCGTCTGAATGAGCAACAATCATTGATCCATCAGCACTTGCACCCTTAGTTACAATAAGTGTCGTACACGCAAAGGAAGCACCAACAACGATTACAAAGATAAAGAGCAAACATACCTTTGAAGCTTTCATAGTGATTCACCTCTCTTCAGTTGGAAGGCAGATTGAGATTCTTAACTTCTCTGGATTTTTGGGACACTTTGGACTCGCGCATTCCTAACTAATCAGTGTTGTGTTCATTGAAAATCCTTCCAGAGCATCAAAAGAAACAGAAAGATCTTCATTCCCGATTTCACAATCAATAAATGGCAACTGCATGGTAAGGCTAAACTATTGGATATCAAAAGGTCCTTCTTTCGGTTCCCTATCTACCGAATTCTGGACACTCACCCTAAGAGGTTCTTGATTTCCAAAAAAGAAGTCAATGAATGCTTTCCGCTCATCATCGGTCACATTCATAGCGTAGTTCGCGAACTGTCCGGCAGAAGTGTAGACGGGAACCCAACCATAATTTGGCAGAAAGAATTCGGCCCAGAAGCGTGAACCCAGCTGACCTGAGAAAAGCTGAAACCCGCCACGTGTTCTTGCCGGGATACCTATAGATCTGCACAAAGTTGCAAAAAACACTGACTGCATCCCGCAATCGCCAAAGTGATGCTCATAAGCATAGAGGCTTTCCGGAATTCCGTCTGCCTCAATTGCCGAATGTGCCATGAAACAGTACTGGAAATTTTCTACAACGTAGTAATAGAGTTTCTTCGCCTGCAAGTACTGATTTGTCTCTTCTCCCACAATCGACTTTGCAAGACTTGTGGAATTCTCGTCGAAATAGATATTGCCGAAAGATGCTGTATATTCTCTGAAAAGAACGCTTTCAGTATCGTATTCTCCGACAGTCACAGGATCGATGTCGAACTGCTGTCTGAAGTGTCTGAAAGAGAATATTATTGATATTTCCAAATTCACTACTACAGAAGCAAGATCAAATTCGAAAAAAGCGTATCCGATATTCACTTCGAGTCTGGGATAACGCACCAGTGCTTCGAGTGGGGATACCTTCAGGATATCAATGTCATCCTCGCTTGGGCTGTGCAGCGGAAGATGGAGCCAGATTCTTAGGTAGCCCTTGTCTGGAAGTCTACATCTTTCAGCCTCGATTTGGAATTCAACCAAGAAACTTCTAGGATCGAAATATGGGTACAATCCAGTATTGAAGTCTGCAAATCCCTGGGCTGTTTCTTGGTACTCGAAAAGCATAAATCTGACTATTTCATCGAACCGCACGGCCCAAGACCTTTCTTGACTAACAAATTCAAGGTCTCTGTACAAGAGGTTGTCTTTGAACTGGTTGAAAAACTTTCACGAGTTGCCGACCAACCTTCTCTGGATGTCTCTCTTCTCAATGAAAGCCCTGATTTCATCATCGGACGCTAGATGTGGAAAGTGACTCAAGATTATCTCTTTTGCCTCCTCATAATTGATGGAATAAAGCTTCCTTTGATGTTTTTCCGAGAAGTGAGATACTCCTTGTTTCTTACCGTTTCGATTGAAGAAAGGAATGTTTGAACAATAAAAGCGGCAATGAACAGAACGAGGACCTTTCTCATGTTTCCCTCCTAGAGACCCCGATTTCTTGGCTACGATCCAAATATACTCCTTAAGATGCAAATCGCAAAACTCTCTGACAGCCTCTTTCTTAACAACACGAAGTGATTGAAGAACATTTTTCTGAAGACTCAGTGCTAGAATGATGGAGACAATGCAATCAATTCTTCGTTCAGTTGTTTTTTTCTACAGGGAGGTGCGCAGATGAATCAGAAGGGTCTTTTCAAAAAGAGGAAGCCACCGCTTGGTTCAGTACCTGGAAGTCTCAATATTGACGAAAAGGCACCCTTTCCGGAGATCAAGCTTATCGAATTCGACGGAAACTATCTTAGAGAAGAAATCCTTGAGAATTTGGAAGAACTGAAGTCAATAGTTTTCGAGAGAGGAAAGGTTCACTGGGTTGACGTTCAAGGATTGGGAGACGAAACGCTAATTCGAAAACTTGGCGACATCTTTTCTCTTCATCCTCTGGCTCTTGAAGATGTTACGAATGTCCCGCAGATCCCTAAGGTTGATGAATATGAGAACTGTATCTTTATCTGCCTGCCTATGTTGCGAATGGATGAGACCGGTCTTGTCACAGAGCAAGTCAGTGTCTTTGTCGGAGAGACTTTCGTGCTTACTTTCCAGGAAAGATACGGAGATGTTCTAGACCCTGTTAGGAAAAGGATACGGAGGAACGCTCAGATGAGAAATATGAGCAACGATTACACGGCCTACGCCATAGTTGATACTATCGTTGATAACTACTTTCCTGTATTGCAGGAACTGGGCAACGATCTTGAGAACCTTGAAGATGAGCTCGTGGAAACAGCAGCCAGGGAAAAACTCAAGGAGTTATACATACTGAAGCATAGACTGGCTCATCTAAAGAGGCTTCTTTGGCCTACCAGGGACGCGATTGGGCGTATTTCAAGAGACGGAAGCAAGTACTTTGGAGACCAGACTTCGCTTTATCTCAGAGATGTATATGACCACGTAATGCAGTCGATAGATATGCTTGATCTGAGTCGAGAACTTGCGTCTGAGCTGATGAACCTGTACCTTTCTTCGACCAGTAACAGAATGAACGAGATAATGAAAGTACTGACAGTTATCTCTACAATCTTCATTCCCCTGTCATTCATGGCCGGCCTCTACGGAATGAATTTTCATTATATGCCGGAGCTCTCTGTAAAGTGGGCTTACCCAGCAGTCTTGATTGCAATGGCAATAGTCGTTCTCATAATGTTGTTTTTCATCCACAAAAAGGGGTGGTTCAGGAAGTGATACTCGATTTGTTTCTTCAGAAGCTACCCTATGACCCTAGACAAACTTCTCTTTTTCTTATAAACAAACGCCGTATAGAGTTGGGCTTGTTTTACTGTGCAGTCATCTGAAGTTTCTAGCAACATTCCTCACAATTTCGAGTCGGATGATTGTCTCGTTTTGCAGACGTCCTTCGAGAACTTCCTTTTCTGCTGCTTGCGATTGAGCAATCGCTTTTACGCCAAGAGAATAGAGATTTAAACATGAGAAAGTGCTGTGCGGGATTCAGTCCGGCTCTTGGCATCAGAAGTAATAGTCACTAGAAACTGGAAGTCACTAATCCTTTTCTTTCCAGAAGTAACCAAACCAGCGTTCTTTGGAAAGTTTCCTAATCCAGGGAGAATCCGCTCCCCACTACAGATAGACAGCAATCAACAACGTCAGGGTCGTAGAGTTTGCCCGTCCCTTCAGTAAGTTCCGTAATCGCTGCTGAAGTTTCATGTGCAGGCCTGTATGGCCGGTGAGATACAATCGCTTCAAACACATCGGCGACGGTTACAATTCTCGTTTCAAAAGGAATTTCTTTACCCCTCAGCCCCTGGGGATATCCGGAACCGTCAAGCCTTTCATGGTGCTGCCGTACGATGCTAGATACTGGCCACGGTAGTTCGATTCTTTCCAACATCTTGAAACCTGCTTCGCTATGGCTTTGAATGAGGAACCATTCATTTTCCGTAAGTCGCCCCGGTTTGCTTAGTATTTCAGTGGGCACAGAAATCTTACCAATATCGTGGAGAAGTGCGCCCTCTCGCACAGTATCTATTTGATCCGAGTTGAGCCCCATTTCGGTAGCGATTGCCGTAGCAAGTTTGCTTACCCTTCGTTGATGACCGGCAGTGTATGGATCTCTAACCTCGACCACTGTTGAGAGAGTATCAATGAGGCTTTTAATAGTTCTCTCAGTCGATTCAGGAAGAACATGATGAAAATCGGATTCTGCAAAGGAATAAACGGTTCTTGCTCCCGGTCCTCCAGATTGGGAGCCGTCAATCTTCGTCACCAGGGCTTCGACCTCTACTCGTGATCCATCACTCCGGGTGACGATCACTGACCGTTTATCAACTCGACTCCCATTAGTGATAAGTCTATCCTCACTTCGACTACATCTAGCTTCCATGAAGTTGAAAACTTCTCTCCCAATAATCTGATCTCTCTTTCTTCCGAACAGCTTCTCGGCGGCTCTGTTGGAAAGGATGATCATCCCTTTTTCATCTGTGCAAATCACTGCCTGATCAACTGTATCGATTATGCTTTTTGCAGTTGCTAATTCAATTCGGGTATTGATCTCGGCCGTAATCTCTCTGTGGATACTTACTAACTCTCTGCTGGAAATCGGTCTTATGCAGACTTCTTCGTGATAGGCTTCCTCAGAAAGCACAATTGTCTCTTGCCTCCCTGTTCGCGCAACTCTTTTCAATGCCTGCAAATACAGATGATCGGCCTTGCTAATGGGTCTCTCCAGAGCCAGACCTTCTACGACGGGGAGTCGCGCCAGTCGGTTAAGTTCAAAAGCGAGATTCTTCGCTAAGGGAGTTATTCTTTCGCACGTTCTGTCTACAGAAAAAATCGCTGCTCCTATGAATTGTTCTTCAAAGGCTTTTCTGAATAGCCTGTTGAGTTCGCTGTCAGTCTCAAAATGGTGAATTCGGGTTGCAGATAATGAATAGCCATCTGGATTCTTCTGACTCTCTTCAAAGATATCGGTTGATCTTCCCGGCTTCTCCTTTTTAATCAAAGACTCGATGTTGATGCTATTTGCCTTCTTCAAGATCTTTACATCACGGAATCTGTTTCTGTCGAAATATGAGGAGATGCTCCATACAGCGCCGACATCATCGATAAACATATCGCTAGAACCGAAGAGAATCTCGTACTCTTTGCCTACGACATCTCCGAAGTATCTTCTTGAAGAAAGATTCTGAAAGCAAATTCTTCCAGTGTTATCAACCATCATGACCGCTTCATCAATAAGGTCGAGATTAAAGTCTGTTGATTCATCTAATGACAAGACCAGCTCATCTCTCATTCTTAAGAAATAAAAGTGCAAACGTTGGCTCGAAATTCGGTTGTGATTCTAGTTTAGTTTGCTTCACTTTGAATTCTAACATCTTTCCGGCGGTTTTGAGAATCGGATCAAGTGTTTATGAATGATTTTCATTTCTGAGAATATCATCGAACGTGCGATGAGCAGCTTTACATTTTTTCGAAGCTCATCATCTTTTCGCAAAGAAGACTTCCTCGATTGCAGAAGCTACACCATCATCGATGTTTGAGCAAGTTACCTAATCGCAGACGGCTTTTTCTTCGGGGAATGCGGTCTCTACTGCCACGGCAAGAGCAACTCTCTGTAGAAGGGGGATATCCGTCTAGTGATCTCCGATAAATGCAACTTCTTCACTGGACAATCCATGAAAGTCGAGAAAGGCATCGAGTGCAATAGCATTGGAGACTAATCCATAGTAGATTGAAAGCAGGCCCAATTCGCAACCTTTGATGTGATTTATTTACGGATTTCCTCGCTCTCAACCCGAGACCAGTACACACATCTAAAAATCCTGTGTCATCGGACGTTCTTGTTAGCGAGTAAGTGAACAGACCGGCCAAAATTTGCGTTGATCTAGGCCAAAACGCGTGTCAGAACACCGAAGTCTCCCGTCGCATCCAACTGAAGAAGTCTTCTTTTGTTTATTACCTGGGAAAGGTTGTCTAATACTGTAATTCTGTATTTTTTACTCTGAAGAAAAAAGAGATATGGGTTGACCGTAAAATGGCCCACATGAAACCAATCAGAAACACCTGGAGAATCTGTCCTTACAAGAACATCACAGCCCACAGCAGGTACCAGTTCAAACACGAAAGATGAAATGTTTCCATCAACCCAACGTTTCGCAATCGTCTCATCTTTCCCTTTTATGAGGGAAGCTCCACTCTGAAGGGCGTGGGGCCCTTCAAGATCTTGAATGTTGAGGCATTCACGTGCCATTATATAGTCTTCTCCAGTGAAAACTGCAATCCTTATCTCTCTTCTCTTGAGCTTCTCAATTGCCTCGAGAAAACTATCTGAAATCTCCTTGTTGTCATCCAGCAAAGTACCGTCCATACCAAAAATCAAGGCCTTGAGGTTCTGGAAGTCTATCTCTCGGTCTCTCAACGTTCTTAAAATTCTATTCCCTCTCGCGCCTGTACTCCCACTGAATAGTAATGTTTGATCTCTCTCATTTCGGTGACGAGATCTGCTTCATCGAAAATTTCTGTAGGTGCTTTTCTTCCAGTCAAAACAAGCTCTGTCTCTTCAGATTTTGCAGAAATCAATTTCCTTATGTCTTCGGTAGATATCAATCTATAGTAGTGGGCGATGAAAATCTCGTCTAATACAACAACCCCAAACTCTCTTCCAATAATAATCTCACGTGATCTTGCAAGTCCGTTTCGGGCCGCTTCAAGATCTTGTCTTTCAGGGCTACTCTTTATGAAGCATTTCCTTCCGAATTGCTCAATAACAATTTTGTCTACGTAATCTGGTAATGAGAGTTCACTGTACTTCATGCCCTTGATAAACTGGCCGATGAATACCTTCTCTCCCGCAAGAGCTGCCCTTACTGCAAGACCGATTGCTGCAGTGGTCTTGCCTTTACCATCACCCGTATAGATCTGAACGTATCCTCTTTTCATGGCGACCTCCTCGATCAAGTATTCCAATTCTACTTCGAAATCGGAGTCTGAATATGAATGTCCTGCAAAGTGTGCCCGTTACCAAGTTGGAATTATAGCGAAATTGGACGTCAATAGTGTGCATTTATCAGTTTGTTGAAGATTCTTTTCAAGATGCCAATAAACTGCCAGTTTAGTGTACAAGTGGTGAAGGAGAGTTTTCAAAAAAATGTGAACTAAATCACATAAAATGGAGGTATGAAAATGGCGAAGTACGAAGTGACAAAATCGGTGGATGTTAGAGGCGAGGTTTGCCACGTACCAGATGTTGAGACAAAGCGTTCTCTTGAGAAGATGAAGGCTGGAGAGATACTTGAAGTCTGCATCGATTACGCTATGTCGATGGAAAGGATTCCCGAGGCAGTTAGGGCAAAGGGGCATGAAGTTTTGGAAATAGACGAAGTTGGTAACAGCAAGTGGAAAATATACATAAAAGTCAATTGAATTGAAGGGGTGAGTTGATACGGCCTGACAGGTCTCCTAATTGGTCTTGTTTTCGGAATAATTCTTCAGAGAGGTAGAGTGTGCTTCAGTTCAGTCTTCAGGGATGTATTGCTTTTCAAGGACAACTACCTCCGGAACCCAATTGCCTGCTCGGAGGGAATATGCAGTTATTATCTGGTAGGCGAGGTTGACGTTATCAAGCCCGACCAGCTTCTTGATATGAGAGGTGAATCTTGCCCGATTCCGGATATTCAAGCAAGAAAGACTCTGGAAAACATGAACCCCGAAGAAGTATTGCTTGTTATTGTAGATTACCCACTTTCGGGGGAGAGAATTCCTGTGTCTATTCAGAAAGAAGGCCATGAGATAATTAAAAAGATAGCTGATAAATACGGCGATATAAAGATTTACATAAGGAGGAGACAGAATGCTTGACGCGGTTGTAATTGGTGGTGGGCCTGGAGGTTATGTATGTGCGATAAGAATAGCTCAGCTGGGAAAGAGAGTTGCGCTCGTTGAAAAGGAATATCTCGGTGGGACCTGCACAAACTGGGGCTGTATTCCAACGAAAGCGATGCTGACTTCAGCCCATTTGTACACTGAGATAGCTAATAAGTCCAAGAGACTTGGAATCGAGATATCCGGACTTGATTATGATCTGAAGAAAATCATGTCTCACATGAATAGAACGATCACAATGTCTAGAAAAGGGATTGAGCACCTATTGAAGAAAAACGAAGTTGATTTCTTCAATGACAACGCTGTGATAAAGGATGCGAAGCACGTCCTCTTAGAGCAGAGCGGGGAGATTCTGGAGACGAATAACATAGTTATCGCAAGTGGATCAGAACCCTCCATGTTTAGGCCTTTCAGTGAAGTCGAAGGAATCTGGACAAGCAATGACGTTTTTCGTTTGGAAGAAATGCCAGAAAGCCTCGTAATTGTTGGCGGGGGCGTTATAGGAGTTGAGTTTGCAACATTTTTCAGTTCATTCGGAGTTAAGACGACCTTAGTTGAGCTGGCAGATCACATAATGCCCTCTGAAGACAGCGACGTTGCTGACGAATTACGGAAGTCTTTGACCAGACAGGGAGTCGAGATAATAGAAAAGACTAAGGTCACTGAGGTGGAAAGAGAAGAATGTTCTTTTATCCTCAATGCAGAAGGTGAACAAGAGCTCTCTCTTCAGGCCGAGAAAGTGCTGGTTGCGGTGGGAAGAAGGCCGAACATCACTGAAGACATTAGGGATTTGAGTTTGAAGATTGAGAGAGGGATAGTTACTGACAGCAGAATGCAGACAAGCGTAAAAGGGATCTATGCCATTGGTGATATCAGAGCCGGGATCATGCTGGCTCACGTTGCAAGCTATGAGGGTATAGTGGCCGCCCACAATATTGCGGGCGATGAGATGGAAATGGATTACTCGGCTGTGCCTTCGATAATTTTCTCCAGCCCAGAAGTGGCGTCAGCTGGTTTGAGGGAGGCAGATATCGATGACAAACAGAAGGTAAAGATAGCGAAATTCCCCCTAAGTGCTAACGGAAGAGCAAGAACCGTCCTAGAGAACACGGGCTTTGTCAAGGTGATCGCAGACAAAGAGAGCGGTAAAGTTCTGGGAATGAGTATCGTTTCGCCTTCTGCGACCGAGCTCATCATGGAAGGGGTTGTAGCAGTAAGAAACGGCCTAACGGTGGAAGATCTCGAGAATTCGATTCACCCACATCCGACGCTTTCGGAAACAATATTGGGAGCGCTAGAAGGTATCGATGGAATGAGCATTCACATTTAGAATAGTTCTCTAGAGAAGGTTTTTGCAGTAATTCGTTGCCTGAGTTTCTAGCAAATCGAGGCGAGGGCAATAGCCTGTATTAGGTAGTCTTTGTCTAGTGCAAATCGGGTTAAGGAAAATGAATTCCACTGAGGTTCAAGAGCAATGCTCCTGATGGGAATCTGTCAATCATGATTAGGGTTACGAAGGCTTTTCGGTAAAAGGGCATCCCGATCTACTTTAATCAGGAATGCCCTTATTCAGTATTTCGAGTATTGAGAACAGAAAACTTCCGATTATTGATTTCTGAACTTTCACGCTGATCTTCAGATTATCGCTAGAAAGAACTGTCCCTTGCGCTATTCAAACTAATCACGGACCATTCCTGATAATCCTCAGAGCTCTTTCGAATAGATATTCTTTGTCTGGCTAAAGACCTTTGTCTTGGCAAAAGTGTGCTTATAGAATAACAGATCTAGCTTTATCATTATGTGTCCCTCGGTCTCAAAATCTAACTCAGCCTTCGATTAACTTACTCTTGCAGAGAAACCGACTGGCATCTCCATCTCCGGACGAAGGACACAAGCAATAGTAACTCCAGGATAAAATTTGAAGCCAAACTTTCCTTCAATCTCAGGGGATCCGTCGAAATCGATCTTATCTACAAAGGTTGCATTGTGGTCTATGGAACCTCTTGAATAGCTTTTACCATGAGGTCCGTCGAGGTTGATTTTTGCTTCTACTTCATAATGGAACTTCGGATATACCTCTATCTCGGGACCGAATTGAAGATCAATGCTTGCGACTTCCGTTTCCATCCCATAGAATAGCTCAATGGGTATGCTGATTGTTACGGGGATTCCGCATACGCTAATGCTTACCTTTGGTTCAGCAACCTTCTTCGTTTTTTCAATCTCGAACCCTTCCTTTCCAACAATTTCCAGTATCGAAGAGACTTTTGCCGGAAAGAGAAGCGTTCCATGAGAGCTGAATTTGTTCCACGAAAGATGAAAATCAAGACTGATATTCGCGTCAAGAACCAGTTTATTCTTAATTGCAGCTTTCATCTCATCCTCATCAACGATAGATTCTTCCCATTCCTTTGTGATCAGGTTTGTTGTCACACTTTCTGCAAAGGAACGATCACTTTCGGTTCCGAGTTTCTCTATGATTTCTGATACATCACCCTCAATATTCACTATTAAAGTACCCAGAGCCTCTTCAACAAAAGCTTCTTCCGTTTCGAGTGATACTTTTAAAGGGTCAGAATCATTCACGGAAACAACTCTTCTCAAAGAGTCATTCATTGTGTCAAAGATATAATCACCGGGAGAGAAATGAGGGATAGAAGAAGTCATCGAAAATACGATCTGATTTTCGATTTCAGACGGTTCCTGTACAAGAAGAGAAGAGTTGATCACAAGCGATCTAGGTATAGAATTGCTCACTGCAATTACGCCTCTGGGAAATCTGGTTGAGGAAACCATTGGCGCTTGCTGAACTCTGAAAAGAACTTTTCTAAAGGAAAGTGGAGCGGAGTTTTCTTCATCGGGGATATCGTGTCTAAAGGTTAGAAGGTATCCATCGCTGATAAATGGATCGTGCATGCCGGCGGCGGAATGGTATGAGACGCCAGAGAAAAAATCAGCATCGGATGAGTTCGAGAAATACTGAGATCCTACAGAGACCGGTTGAAAAACAGAGTCAACGCGCTTGACGATTGCACCTTCCGAATCGTAAATCATGTACTCATATTTAATTCCGGTCCCATCTATGGATTTTATGTAAAGATAACCATAGTTTCTCTCCGCAATAGAAGAACCTTCTTCGGGTGTCCACTCCATGCTGAGATCCTGGAATGCAATCAGAGTTCCCTCTCCCAAATGCGAAATCGATATGTTTGAAGGCGAAAAGAGGAGCCCCCCTCCATAATAAGCACCGCCCTTTAGTTCATCAAAGGGCACCCTAACGACAACTGGATTATCTACTACAATGCACGAAGAAAGGGAAAAGACAACAATTACAGCTGCAGCAAACCACAAGAGCGATCTCGGCAAGTTCTTCATTGTCCGACTCCAAGAAAAAAAGAAATAATGGAAACGCTTTGTTACGAAAAACAAAAACAACTAAACTGTTTGACGAAGGGATCCTTCGGGACCTGACCAAGAAGGTTTAATCATAAGATTCGATCTAATGTTACCGTGTATTTGTGATCTTCTATAAGCTCTCTGAGGATGAAGATGGCCAAAATACGCCTATTAGAAGCTTTTCATTGCCAGCTCTTGCTCTCGAAGTCACTTACTCCCTTTTCCGCAAAGTCCTTGTCAGGAAACCCCTCGATTTCTTTCGATTCATCACGTGTGTCGATTGTATAGTAAGCTTCAGCTGGTGCAAATACACATATCTGAGCTGCCCTGTAAGTTCGGAATCTCATTCCACATTTATCACAGAGACCAATATCCTCAACATCCCTTCTGAAATTCACTTCCCTATTGTATCTTCGGCAGAAGGATCTGTTCTTTTCGTCTGTGAAGAAGTACATGGCTTGCGGTTGCCTGGAGTTCTCACCGCCAGACAGCTCGGCTTCCTCAGAGTTTAACCACTTCCATGACGTTGAGTTGAGTCTCTCCAGATCAAGGTCAGTTTTCTTCAAAATATTCACCTCTCGTGACACACCTTTTCAAATGAAATGTTATCATGAATGTACCTAATACACGAGGGGGAATGATTTTGAAGAAGTTTCTACTAATACTTCTGGCAGCGTTTCTTTCGCTCACTCTGATCGGGGCTGAATATGCAGTCAGGATAACAAAAGGTGGAGAAGCAGTATCTAGTGAGTTCTGGATAACAAGAGAGGAAATTGAGCAGGCATTTGGCGCAACAGTGGCAAATGCTGCAAGTCAAGGAATCACACTTGATCCTTATTTTGACAGCTACTATATACCAAGTGAGCTTGGGTTGAAAACCATGATAATACCATATATCGTTGATCAGAAGCTAATAGATTACTATGCGTGGGAGAGCAATTTGATTCCATCTGAAGAGGAAATTGACGCTGAAACCGATTCGATGATGGAAATGTACACTTCAAGTCCCGACATGGTTGAGCAGATAGAGTCGATCTATGGTTCCATGGAAGCCTTCAGATCGGAAATGAGAAACTATGTTTCTGATGCTCTTAAAGCAGCGCTCGTTCAGGAGGCGATAGCCCCTTTAAATGATGACGCTCTGGCGGCATATTTTGATGAGTTCAAGACAGAGATAAAGAATCAGTTTGAGACTATAAGAGCCAGACACATTCTGGTTACTGAAGAGGCAACAGCAACTGAACTAATGAATAGAATCGAAAGCGGCGAAATCACCTTCGCAGAAGCCGCTTTGCAGTATTCGATTGATTCGGGAACGGCGGCTAATGGAGGAGATCTAGGATCACTTCAGAAGGGACAAACTGTCCCCGAATTTGAAGAAGCCATACTTTCCGCCCCTATAGGCCAGCTCTACGGTCCTGTTGGAAGCGAATTTGGATATCACTTGATAATTGTCGAAGAGAGAACGGAAATAGACAGTCTGGAAGACATTATGAATTCTCCGAGTTACAACGACTTTGTGTCAGGTTACCAGAACGATACTTATAGTCGCTGGATAGAGAGCTATATAGAAGAGAACGACTTCGATTATGAGATTCTGGATAATGAGTTCCTCTTCTACAATGAATATGCCGAAGCAAGAGCGACAGAAGAGTCTGCGAGCGAGTTCTTCGTCGAGATAGCGGCAAACATATTTGGCGAGAAGTCTTCATCTGAAGCGCCTGCTATAGAATATGCAGCATTCATCGAACTATCGGAAATGCTTGGTTACACTGACAGTCCAGACTATGAGACAGCAATAAGAAATCTCTTTGAAGTAGGTGAAAAGCGCGGTGTAATAGTGCAGAAGATGTACGAGCTTGATGGTGAAGACCCCGAGGTCACTGCAGCATACTACAACGCCTTGCTTGGGGAACTGGAAAGTACGTTCATGAACCAGGATCTTCTTCAGCAGCAGTTAAGCAGCTATGGACAAAGCTTTGTGGATTACGTATTCAGCACAATTGGAGAGATTGAATCCGGTCTGGAAAGTATGGTCAATAGAGAAATCCCTGATGAATTGAAGGCCGATATTCTTTACATTCTTATAAGGAACAACTCTCTTTCACTTGATCTTGATTACAGCCCTGAGTGGATAGAGGAAAAACTGAGCAAAAGGCTAAGCTACTTCGAGAATCTCATGGAAGTCGACCCCTCCGAAGAGGCACAGGCCGAGATAGATTCAATACTTTCAGAGTTAGAGCAGCTTGCAGCAGAAAAGGAAACACAGAACGCAACTGATTGAACTAACACAAGAACCAAGAACCGGAGAATTCCTCTCCGGTTCTTTTTTTGAAATTCCGTTTCGATCGATTAGAAGAATACCTTCATTTGGAGGACCATTTGTACAACGAGTCAGTCTGTAAGACTCGTATGATCATGATCCTATACCTTTGCCTGCAGGCTCGACCGAGGGACCTGTTGGTTAGTTCCTGTTTTCGCTTCGCTTTTCTTCGAAGAGCTTGGACATACCTTTTGTGAGAAAGACAACGGTAAGAACGGCATTTCCGATACACGATGCTAGAACAAGATAGTGAACGGGAAATCTGTCAACTGCAAATCCGAAGATGGCCGAACCCAAGGGAGTAGCAATCTGTGCAAGAATTGAGATCACAGAAAACACTCTTGATCTGTGACTTGTTGGCACTATACGATGAAACAAAGTTTGAAGCGGCGTGTTCACAAAGGCGTTAAACACCCCCATAACAAGTATAGGTACTCCGAGTGATGCAAAATACAGCCATGAAGCCCCACCGAAAAGCTTCGTGAAGTACGGAAAAAAGAAAGCTGCCAGACAGAAGTTTATAGCTGTTTCCGCGGCCAGACCTCCTGCAAATAGACGACCCTGTCTTTTCTTAACAAGCACCGTTCCTAACAAGACATTCCCAATGAGAACTCCAATTACCCAACCCGATTGAAGAAAGCCGTACTGCTGACTGGAAAAGCCGACCACTGTGCGAGCGAAAAATGGGAAGACAACTATGAAAATCGGAGACGAGAGAAAATTGGAGACCATAGCAAAAATCAGAATCATCATCAGTCCCTTGATTCTTCTCAGAAAGGTTATCCCCTCGGCGATATCGACAAAAACACTCTTCACTGACACCTTGGATTTTTCAGTCGTTTGCTGATACCTGATGAAGATTTCGCTGATTGCTGAGGCTATGAACGACGCTCCGTTAAGAATGAAGACTATCTCAATTCCGAACAGGCCATAAAGAATACCCCCTAGAGCCGGTCCCACAATGTAAGAAACGGAGTTCACCGCTCCCAGTGTGCCAAGAAGGCGAAGAAG
>NZ_DIXC01000059.1 GCF_002435945.1 Mesotoga sp. UBA6090 | reverse complement strand
AGTTCATATAATCTGAGGAAGAGCCGAACCACTACAGAATTCCCGGAAAGAAGGTAAACGTCGAGCTTTCCTCTATGGAACCCAATCCGAACATAATTGGAATACTCTCTCTGTCAAGAAGAACATATAGAGCCTGATTTCCTCTATTAGAGCTCTCTCCGCGACTGCTTGTTTCCAGATTCTCTTTAATCTCGAACGGCTCATAGTATAATGAAAATGAACGCAAACGTTTGCGAAAGGTTGCGATTTTCATTGATTAAGAAGATAACGATAAAGGACATAGCAAACGAATTGAACATATCGCCATCGTCAGTATCTAGAGCGCTTTCCGACGAGCCGGGAGTGAGTCCCTCCCTGAGGAAGGAGATAGTAGATGCTGCCGAGAGATTGAACTACATTCCCAATTTTTCGGCAAAATCCCTTAGAACGAGAAAGACTCAGACGGTGGGGCTTGTTGTCTCGGATATCAGGAATCCGTTTTTTCTGGATTTTATGAGTGGGATCGAGACCGTGCTCTTTCCAAGAGGTTACAAATTTATTGTGTGCGATATCGGTGAGGATTTTGAGAAAGAGAGAGTTTACATCAAATGGCTCCTCGAACACGGTGTAGAGGGGATACTTTCCTCACCCTGTCAAGGAGAAGACGGAAGAAACAACTCAAAACTCTACAGGGAGGCAGTCAGGAGAAACATTCCTGTCGTTTTCTACGACAGAATTCTCGAGGGAATGGAGAGGATCAGTTCTGTAACTCTCGACAACCGCCAGGCGATTCTTCAAGGAGTGTTGCACCTAAAAGAAAACGGTCACAGAAAACTCGGAATAGTCCTTCATAAAAAGGGGATCTATACGATAGAAGAGAGACGTATGGGCTTCATAGAAGCTTGCAAGATGCTGGATATTGAGATAAACACAGACTGGATTGTCGAAAACGCAGTGGATGTGGAGAGGGCCTCGCTGTCACTGGAGTCTGTCCTGAGATCGAACAGGAGACCGAATGCAATCATATCCACGAACCAGTTTCTAAATGAGGTGATTGTTGGAACAGTGAGGCGAATGGGTCTGAAAATCCCGCATGATCTGTCCATTGTAGGCTTCGATGACCATTCCATGAATGAACTGATCGAGCCGCCCTTGACGACGATCAGACAGCCAGTCAAAGACATCGGCAGGATTGCCGCCACACTTTTGCTGAGCGAAATAGACGGAACAAGAGGTGACAAATCGAAAGTTGTGCTGAAGGCGGAATTGCTCAAGAGAGAATCTGTGTCAAAGCTCATATAGATAAGCTTAAAGAAAACATCGAAAAGAGGAGGAATGCTCAATGAAAAAGAGAAAGGTTGGAGTGATCACTTTTTCCGACGGACGAGATTTCGTCCACAATGATTTAATCGAAATGAACAAGGGGTTTCAAGACAGGCTGGTCAAGGCTCTTGAAGCAACGGGTGAAGTGGAGGTTGTCACAGCCTCCGATATAGTATGGAAGCCTTCGCTCGCAAAGAAGGCCGGAAAGGAACTTATGAAGGCCGAAGTGGAGGCAACGATATTCAATTACGCAATCTGGTGCTGGCCTAATCTTTCAGTAATCGCCTCACTTTATGCTCCCGGTCCTTTCCTAACCTATGGACAGATAAACCCCTCTTACCCTGGAATGGTAGGCCAGCTGGCGGCCGCAGGTGCCCTTGAACAGGTAGGAATAATGCCTGAAAGAGTGTGGGGAGATCCCGAAGATTCAGACGTAATTGAAAGGGTCATGCACTTCGTTAGGGCTGCGTCGGCAGCAGCAAGGCTAAAGGGCGAGAGATATGGAATGTTCGGCGGCCGCCCGATGGGTATGTATACAGCTATGGCCAATGGTGATCAGTGGCTGAAGGAATTCGGCATCGATGTGGAACAGATCGACCAGTATGAACTGGTAGTAAGGGCGGAGAAGGTTTCGAAAGATGTCACAAAAGAGGCTAGAGAGTGGCTGGAAAAACTGGCCACGGTAAAATATGATGGCAAGCAGCTTACACCTGAAAAACTGGAGAAACAGATCGCGCTTTATGAAGCTGCACTCAGTATCATAAAAGAGTACGAACTGGACTTTGTGGGTTTCAAAGGTCAGCCCGAGATGACAAACAACTACGCAACGATGGACATAGTAGAGGCCTTCCTTAACGATCCGTACGACTGGCACGGTCCAAAGGAGACTATTGTTGCAGCCACAGAAACAGATATGGATGGAGCTCTTACCATGGAGATCTTCAAGCATATCGCTCAGTCTCCGGTTCTATTTGCAGACGTGAGGCATTACTTCGAGGAAGAAAACTTGCTCGATCTCTGTAACTCGGGCACTCACGCGACCTATTTTGCAGGAAAATCGATGAATCCCGAAGACAATCTCAAACACGTAGAACTGTACCCCGAGGACTTCTACTTCCCAGCCGGAGGAGCTGCCGTAAAGCACTTCGCGGCACCGGGAAGAGTTACCCTGGCCAGGCTTGCAAGACAGAACGGCGAGTACATCATGACAATAGTACCGGGAGAGTTCATGAAGCTCTCCGAAGCCGAAGAAAAGAAGCTGTCGGAGAAGGTTCAGATCGAATGGCCGCATGCCTATGTGAAGCTGGATACGGACATGGAAACCTTCCTGAGATACTACCCGTGCAACCACACTCACGGTGTCTACGGCGATTTCGTTGAGGAACTGGTACAGTTCTGTGATATAAAAGGTATTGATTACCAGATTCTGGGAGAGTAAACTGCATTTCAAGACATAAAGTTACTTAAGAAAGGAGCCTGATCATGCTATACATTGACGGTATTTGCGAAAAGAGTGTTGAACTCGTTAAACAGCCGGTCTTTGCCGGAATCACCACGAATCCTACAATTCTGAAGAGAGATAGGCCGGGATGGGGTCTGATGGATGCAATGAAATTCCTCTCAAAGGTCCCAGGCGAGAGACACTTCGTTCAGGGCAGCATCTCTTCGACCGACTGGATTCAAAAGGTGAAGGAATTCATAAAGAAAAGCGATTTCGATCCCGAATTCTTTACGATCAAACTGCCCTGGGATCCGCAGAAGGCTTCAACTATCGTCCCTCAGCTGAACGATATTGGAGTTGGTGTTTGTGCTACTGCCGTCTACACTTTACAACAGTACTACGCAGCGGTCAGCATGGAGGTTGAATATGTGGCCGTGTACTTCGACAGAATGAAGAAGGCGGGTATAGATCCCGACTTGAGAATCACAGAGATGCTCGACATTGGCGACTGGCACTCAAACGCCCCTAGAATCATTGCGGCCAGCATTAAGGACATCGAGAGCGCGAACAAGCTTATCTCGCTGGGTGTCCATGATCTCACGTTACCGATCGAAATCGCAGCTGAGTACATTCAAGGCAGTTTCCCGGCAGATGATCTCAACAGATTCGAGGAGGACTTCAAGTTATGAGTGATCGGTCCAAACCGGTTCTTTGCTCCGGAGAAATCCTTTTCGATTTCATCTCTAGAGAACCTATGAAAGGCCTGGAAGGCACCACCCTGTTTGAAAAGAAACCGGGTGGTGCACCTTTCAACATATCTGTCGGTCTTCACAGACTGGGAGTTCCTATGGAATTTCTCGCCAAAATCGGCATGGACGAGTTTGGAAACGCACTTCTTGAGTATCTTAAGTCTCTTGGTATATCGACCGGTTATGTGATTAGAGAACAAGGAACGAAGACACCGATAGCCCTTGCGGCTCTGGACGACGAGGGGAAGCCGGAATTCAGATTCTACTGGGATCATGCGGCCCATCTATCGCTCAAATCAGAAGAAATCGAAGAGATCGACCCTCTGAACTTCTCCCTTTTCCATTTTGGTGCGATAGTACTCCTCGAAGAACCGTCGGCATCCACTTATCTAGAGCTGTTCGAAAGGTTCAGCTCAAGAGGAGTAAAGACTTCATTCGACCCCAACATTCGAAGAAGCGCAATAGAAGATCACGATTCATTCAGGGCCATAGTCAAAGCCATCATCTCCAGAGTCGACATTCTCAAGCTCAGCGACGACGATCTGCTATATATATGTGACAGCGACAATCTCGATGAGGCCCTGTCTCGACTCGAAGTCAGACCGGACACGCTCGTCTTTCTTACTCTCGGAAGCAGAGGATCCACTGTTTATCGCGGAAGGACTTCTGTCAAGAGAGATGGGTTCAAGGTGAAAGTGGCCGAGACCACTGGCTGCGGAGACTCTTTCATGGCCGCAGTAATCTCGAGGCTCTACAATATGAGTGATGACGAACTGCGTAATCTTACCGAAAAAGATCTGGGAAGCATTCTCACTTTTGCCAACGCAGAGGCTGCGATCGTTGCAACAAGATATGGCGGAGCAAGCTCGATGCCAACCGAAAGCGAAGTGAACCAGTTCCTAAAGGGGCGGGGTGTAGATCGTTGATAGGATTCCTCGCAATAGACATCGGTGCCTCCAGCGGCAAGGCCTTCGTCGGAAAGTACGGTCGAAACAGGCTGGTTCTGGAAGAAGTACATCGCTTTTCGAACGAGCCTATTCATATTGCCGGTGCGACTCACTGGAACCTCATTTCACTTTACAGGAATGTCGTTGATAGCATTAAGGCGGCTTCAGCGCTGGGGATTGAGATTCGCAGCATAGGAATCGACACTTGGGGAGTGGATTTCGGTCTTATCGACAGCTCCGGTTCGATTCAGGGCGATCCCAGACACTACAGAGACATGTTCAAAGACGATTCCATGGATTACGCCATAAAGAAGGCCGGTAAGCGGTGGATCTTCGACAGAGCTCCAACCCAGTTTCAGCCATTCAACACTCTCTATCAGCTTATATCCCTCAAACGTAAAAACAGTCGTCACCTCAAGAAGGCAGATGCCCTTCTCCCAATGCCTTCACTCCTGACCTACTTCCTCACAGGGGAGAAATTGACAGAATTTACTTTCGCCACTACCACACAACTCTTCGATCCCGATCGGAATGACTGGAGCGAAGAGCTGATAAGATTCTTCGATCTACCGGAGATAATGACTCCAATTGTAGATCCCGGGGAAATCGCCGGAGAACTTCTCCCCTCAGTCTCGGAAGAGCTTGGTATAAAGGGCATGAAGGTTATTCTCCCGGCGAGCCACGACACGGCATCGGCCGTTACATCCATGAATCTTTCAGATGATTCGATGTTCGTCAGCGCCGGAACCTGGTGTCTAGAAGGGGTGTTGATCGACAAGCCTTCCAGAAATGAAGATGTTATCGAAAACAACCTTGCCAACGAGGGCTGCTACGGAAGAAGGTACCGCCTGCTCAAGAATCTAACCGGTCTTTGGTTGGCTCAGGAGCTCCTCAGGGAATGGAGAAAATCGAACCCGAATCTCGATCATTATGCATTGACCGAGATGGCGCTGACTGCCAGAAGCTATGAGAGAAAAATAGATGTAGAATCAGAAGCCTTCAAAAAACCAAGAAACATGGAGAAAGCTATTCTCTCCGAAGCCGAGAGGCTCGGGATCTCTTTGCGAAACAGGGGAGAGATCGTGAGAGCTTCGATCGAAGGAATCGCTTACCAGACGGAGCAGACAAGAAAACAATTGCAGTCAATAACCGGCAGGTCAATAAGGAACATTAGAATGGTAGGCGGCGGCATCCGAAACAGGCTTCTCTGCCAGTTAGTGTCAGATTACACAAGGCTTCCGGTAGTGGCAGGACCGGCTGAAGGAACTGCCACAGGTAATATCATAGTTCAGATGCTGGGCCTTGGAGAACTAAGTGACCTATCCCAGGCTCACGATCTTATTCAAAGCTCATTTAACTTTCAGGAATACACTCCAGAAAAGTAAGACTTCGAATCATTCAAATAAGTCGAAAAATTAAGAATTCATAAGATTGCAGGTATTAATCGAATTTAATCATCTCTAGACAGCCATGACATCTTCAGGGAAGGTTGGGGGATATGACAGTGGCCGTGTAAAATAATGTTGATAATTCTATTTTATAGAATTACGATTCCGCGAGGTGAAATATGACTTATCTCCAGAAGGTGCTCAAAATGATCGAAATCGTTGCCTATTTTGATAGTAGCGGAATAACTGTTCAGGAAGCGTCGGGAAAATCCGGTTTCCCTATGTCCTCCTCTCACCGAATACTTAACGATCTTGTAGACTGCGAAATCTTGACTAAGATTGAAGAGGCCAAACGCTACAGATTGAGCCCAAGAATAATACCCATGGTAAGTGAAATCGCTAGAAAGATGAATATAGTTAACCTGAAAAACTGTCTTATTGAGCTGAAAGATAAGATTAATGAAACAGTCTTCTTCAGTGAACTTACGGAAAACGGGGTAACCTCCGTGTTGACTGTTGAAAGCGATAGAGTCTTTAGTTTCAGAGCCAGATCTGGAGTTTATCTTCCTGTTCATTGCACAGCTGCCGGGTTGGCTATTGCCGCAAACATTGACATAGAAAGAGCGTTAGGCCTTGTATGTAAATCTCACATCGGCAATTACCCTGAAATCGAAACTTGTCCGGTGGAGGATTATAAGGTTCGTCTAGAAAGAGTCAGGCAAGAAGGTTTTGCCTTCTGTGACGAGGAATTCGAGCCGGGACTCAGGGCGGTCGCGGTGCCCGTTTTCGATTCGTCGGGAAGTGTTGTCGCCAGCATAACTGCGATTGCGCCGAAAGAGAGATTCAGTACAAAGAGGATAAATGGGGAAATTGTAGCCAATCTAAAAAAGACTGCTGTGGATATCAGCAAATACACTTTCTAGAGGTTGACATGAGTGAACACGTGGTAATTGTAAGTAATGTCGGAAGGGTCTTCTCTAGCGGAACAAAGAAAGATAAAAAGGAATTCGTTGCCTTGGAGGATGTTTCATTCACAGTCAACAGAGGTGAGTTCGTCTCACTGCTGGGACCCTCGGGCTGTGGGAAATCAACACTGCTAAAGATTGTCTCGGGGCTTCTGAAGGCAAGTTCCGGAACGGTGGAAATTACGGAGAAAGAGAATCGCAAGACCCCTCCGTTTGGATTCGTATTCCAGGATTCCGTCCTTTTGCCCTGGAGAACAGCAATAGATAACGCTCTGTTTCCATTCGAAATCATGGGCAACAAGGAGAAAGCAGATGAAAGCAACGTCAGGAATATTTTCAAACTTGCAAAACTTGTAGGTTTTGAAAATTCCTACCCCAGACAGCTTTCAGGTGGAATGAAACAACGTGTGGCTATTGTGAGAGCCTTGTCCTATAATCCCCCAATTCTACTTATGGACGAACCTTTCGGGGCTCTTGACGCAATAACGAGAGACAATCTCAACAACGTTCTCCTTGAAATCTGGGAATCAACCAGAAAGACAGTGATCTTTGTAACCCACAGTATTAGTGAAGCTGTGTATCTTTCAGACCGAATAATCGTAATGGGCACAAAACCCGGTAGAGTGATCGCTGACATGAAGGTTGAACTACCCAGACCTCGAAATGAAGATTCAAAACTCACGCCAGAATTCTACTCCTACGTCAAAGAGCTACGGGAGATGCTCAAACAATGAACAGGAAAGTCCTAATAGCAATAATCTCGATTCTTTTCCTGGTACTCTTCCTGGGTTTTTGGAAGGGATACATAATCGTCAGAGATGTTCCAGGATTTATCCTTCCACCTCCAGAGGCTGTGGGACAGAGGTTTATCTCTCTTGTTGCACACGGCACTTTCATAAGAGAAGGCTGGGTAACCCTGTATACGATACTTATAGGCTTCTCCGTTGGATCTGTTCTGGGCTTTGTGGCTGGGTACTTCTCGGCGAAATCGAGAACCTTTGAGGAAGTAATCTCACCATACGTCATGCTTATTCAGGCTACACCAAAAGTATCTCTCATTCCTCTCTTTGTTATTTGGTTCGGACTCGGGATGCCATCAAAGCTATTGCTTATAGTCCTTTCAGCATTCTTCCCAGTGATGATAAACACAATCTTGGGACTGCGATCTGTCCCGGAGGACTACGAGAATCTTATGACAATTCTCGGTGCATCGGAACGCCAGTCAACTCTTAAGATGAGACTCCCGATGGCCACTCCCTTAATCATGGCAGGACTAAAGATCGCGATGGTGCAGTCAATAATAGGGGCAATAGTCTCAGAATGGATGGCGGGAGACAGAGGTTTCGGTTACCTGCTTGTGTACGGAAGTTCTCTGTATGATGCAAATCTTCTAATAGCGTCGATAATTGCTACTACTTTCCTGGGATTAATTCTCTACTGGAGTATTGAACTTATAGAAAAGAAACTCTTGTTCTGGCATGAGTCAAAATTGGCCTTCACGGAGGGAACATGATGAATGAAGGATTCAGAAAACCAACAGCGAGCAATCCCATCGAAAACGGCAAACTCCAGCATCTGAAGTTGAGCATGGATTCAAAGATTCCGAAGCTGTTCTTCCTTCCAGGTGATCCAGAACGACTGAAGCTCTTCGAAGAAGCGGCAGATTCCTTTGAATATCTGTCCGTCAATCGAGAATTCTCGACAGGAATCGGTACTTTCAGAGGGAAGGAGTTTGGCGTCTGTTCTACCGGAATTGGAGGCGGTTCATCAGAAATAGTTATGGTGGAACTGCACGCTCTTGGTGTAGAAAGAGTTGTCAGAGTGGGAGGTTGTGGAGCGCTTAGAAAGGACATTAAGTGCGGAGAGATGATAATCAACTCCGCCGCAGTAAGACTTGGGGGAAGCTCCAAAATGTACGTTAGAGCAGAATACCCGGCCGTCGCCGACCCATTTATGGTCGTCGCACTGGCCGAAAGCGCTTCTAGAAAGGGGGTCAGGGCTCATGTCGGCATAGGCGCTACTGTTGACTCTTATTATGCCGGACAGGGTCGGAGCATAAGAGGTTTTGAAATCCCCGGTCCCAGTTTGCCTGAAGAACTTTCATCTGCGGGCGTTATCAATTTCGATATGGAAACCGAGACGATCTTTACTCTGGCAAGTCTTTTGGGGATGAAGGCAGCAAACATCCTGGCAGTTCACGGAAATCGGAAGACGGATGAATGGCTTACTGATTATAGGTCAGCGCAACTTTGTGCAATAGAAACTGCACTTGAAACAGATTTTAGAACACTCTGAACGAGGAGGGATTGATTTGAAAAAGGCAGTACTTGTGTTTTTATTGGTTCTAGTAAGCATGTTTGTTTTTGCCCAGAAAGTAACCCTGCAGATCGAGGGTTCCGCAGTTCCTTACTACATTCCCATCTACATGGGAATAGAGCTTGGCTATTTTGAAGAGGAAGGTCTTGAAGTCGACTATCTTTTTGGAAGCGCTTCAGACATAATCAGAAACGTGGCAGTTGGAAATGTTGAATTTGGTTTCCCCAATGGCGAACCAGTCATAACTGCAAGAGCTCAGGGAATACCTGTAAATGTTATTCATACTACCTACCAGCATGGACTCGGCTCAACTATCTTCCTTAAGGAAAGCGGCATTGAAACACCCCAGGATCTCAAAGGGAAGAAAGTAGCAATAACATCTTATGGAAGCCCCAACTATGTGCAGCTACAAATACTCCTGAAAAAGAATGGGCTTTCACTGAATGACATCCAGCTTGAGATTGTTGGAACCGAGGCTATCGTACCGGCTCTCGTAAACAAGAGAGTAGATGCAATTTGCTTCTCAATGCTTAGAACCTTCGAACTAAGGTATCAGGGAATCGAAGTAGATGAATTCAGGTCAGACGAGTTCCTTCCTTCATTCGGAAACGTTGTAGTAACCGGAGACAAAATCCTGAATGAGAACAGGGATCTGGCCGTTAGATTCACAAGGGCTTTGAGCAGAGTGATGGCCTATCTCTCAGATCCAGAGAATATGAAGGAAGCCACTGTTGTGGCAATCGCGAAGTATGCGCCGACATATATTGGCAGAGAGGAATACATGGCCGACATACTTTCCGAGATCTATGCGAACTACCTCTGGCAGAGCGAAGACACCAAAGCCTTTGGATTTGGATTTGGAAACGTTGAAAGATGGCAGCAGACTATCGACATCATGAGAGAGTACGATCTGATAACCACAGATGTCAACGCGGCCGATTTCGTAATACCAAGACTGTAAACTAAATCTTCGGGTAGGAGGAAGAATTTTGAAAAAGAACATCAATTCAAAACTAATGAGCTTTCTATTTCTAGTCGCTGTATTGGTTGTGTGGAAAGTAGTGGTCACAATTCTTAATACTCCAACACATATCCTTCCTCCGCCCGAAGATATTCTCTTCAAGTTCGTTGAGTTGGTCAAGAACTCCGTTTTGCAAAAGAACTTCATGGCGACGCTCGAAGAGATAGCGATAGGGTTCAGTTCCGGAGCGGTTATAGGAATAGTACTTGGATACGTTCTTGCAAAGGTAGAGATTCTCGAGAAGGCGCTTTCACCGTACATACTCATATTCCAGACTGCTCCAAAGATATCGCTTGCTCCGCTCTTTGTGCTATGGTTCGGGCTTGGAATACTGTCCAAAGTGGTTCTAATTGCTCTTGTTACTCTGTTCCCTGTAATGATAAATATGATCCTCGGTGTAAGATCAACTGAAAAGAACTACTACAACCTGATGAAGGTTTTGAAGGCAAGTCGTCTTCAAGTTATGTTCAAACTTGAACTCATGAATTCGATGCCGTATCTGATGACTGGATTGCGTGTAGCCCTTGTGTTGTCGATCACGGCTGCAGTCATAGGAGAAATGATGGGTTCAAAGGCCGGGCTTGGATTTCTTCTGATTCTCGGGAACGAGATGTACGATATAACTTTACTGTTGACTGTAATCACTGTGATTAGTCTTCTCAGCTTCTTCCTGGATATTGGAATGAAGAAACTGCAGGAAAAACTGTTGTTCTGGCATGAATCGGCGGCAAAGTGAAGGAGTTAGCTTGAGCGGTCTCGAATATCTAGTATCGGAAGAAATAGATAAGTTATCGAAATTCACCTCGACAGATGAAGGAGTTACTCGTCTTCCCTTCACAAGGGAAAACAGACTTTCGCTTGAGTATCTGGCGAAAAGGTTGAATGAAGTTGGAAAGAGAGTCTATGTCGATAGAATGGGAAACATCTTGACCTCCAGCGGGAGAGAAAGTCGGAGAGATGACAAAGTAGTTTTCTGTTCTCACTATGATTCGGTTCCAAATGGCGGCAAATATGACGGAACTGCGGGCGTTGTATTTGGAATTCTACTTCTGAGCCTTCTAGGAAAGGCCGAGGCCGAACGTATTGAATTATGCGCCTTCAACTGCGAAGAGTCCTCACTGTTCGGCCGGGCATCGTTGGGATCGGCGTTCTTCCTCAAGGGAGAGGAACCCTTGGGGGACTATGAAACATTGATCGGGGAAAGAGTATCCCTGACTAAACTAATTGAAGAGGCGGATTTTCAGAGCTTTTCACAAGTTGAAAAGCCGTCTGTTGAAGAAGGAACAAGATTCATCGAAATACATGTGGATCAATCAAAAGAGTTATCAAAAAAAGCCTTGGATCTTGCATTTGTTGAGAAGATTGCCGGTCAAAGGAGACTCAGTTTCACTTTCAAAGGTGAGACCAATCATTCGAGCCTTATGAATCTCTCGGCAAGAAGAGACTCGCTTCTGGCTTCAACTTCTGCCATATTAAAGGCAAGCGAGTTGAGCAAGCTAATGTCATCAGATGAGGTTGTTGGGACCGTAACTAGGCTAGTTAATACTCCAAATGTAATGAATATGATTCCTGGAGAGACCGAGACTACCGTAGACATAAGAGGTTTCTCAGTTCGTTCTCTCGAAGAATTCAAAGGCTCTCTGACAGATTATTGTAGAGGCGTATCCGAAGGGGCTGCTATAGAATTCTCTTCGTCGGAGCTCTCCACCATGGATCCGGCGACAATGGACAGCGCTTACCTCGAATACCTCCAAAACAGTTTGACAGTTAAGGGGCTTTCTTCTACAAGAATGAATAGCATAGCCTGGCACGACATTGCGGAGGTTTCGAAGTACTTCCCATCTTCTCTTATCTTGCTGCCAAATCCTACGGGAGTAAGTCATTCACCAAGAGAGGCGATGGATCTAACTTCATTCTCCAAACTACTTAATGCGATGCTAGAGATCTTTGGAGATTCACATGCTCCTAATTAGAAACTCAAATCTCGTAGATTGGAGAAAATCCAGCAGGACAACCTGTGACATTCTGATCGACGACGGTGTGATAAAGAAGATAGATACAAGAATTGAATGCAGTGATGCAGATATCATTGAAGCAAAAGGACTTGTTGCAATACCTGGAATAGTAGATCCCCACGTACACTTGAGACAACCGGGGTATGAGTGGAAAGAGACTGTGGAAAGCGGCGTCCTGGCAGCGACCTCCGGCGCTGTTACCTCACTGTGTGCCATGCCAAATGTTATGCCATGTCCGGACTCAGTTGAAAACTATCATTATGTCAGGTCCTTTCAAAAGGATACGGTTATAAGAGTTCTGCAGTCCTGTTCAATAAACCAAAACCTGTCTGGCAGGCGAAATAACTGGAAAGAGCTTTATGAAGCCGGCGCAACAGTATTCACCAATGATGGTCTTCCCGTAGATCGAAATAGCGACATGGCCGCTGTTCTCTGGTTTTCAAGAGAAACAGGTGTCCTGGTAGCCGAACATCCCGAAATTCCGGAATTTGACAAAAGTTTGCGAAAAACAGAGCATGCTGTCATTTGCAGGGATGTCATCCTTAACGAGGGGATCGGTGGTAGGCTTCATCTTCAGCACGTCAGCTTAGCCAGTTCAATTGATTTTCTCAAACAAGCAAGAGAAAAGAACATCAGATTCACAATAGAAACGTGTCCCCATTACTTCATAGAAACCAGTGAGGGGCTGCCCGACGGCTTTTATGAGGTCTATCCACCTATAAGAACAGCTGATGACTTGAAAGCGATCAGATGGGCAATAGTCTCTGGTTTGATAGATATTATTGCTTCGGATCACGCACCACACACATTAGAAGAAAAAACATCTGAAGTACCTGCTAGAGGCTTTTCGGGAGTAGAACTACTTTTTCCGCTCTCGTACACTGCCCTTGTCAGCGAAGGGCTTCTCTCTCTACAGGCATTGACTAAGCTTCTCACATTTAATTCTTCGAATCTCTTGGGAATAAACCCCGCCTGTCTTGAAGAGGGAGAACGAGCCGACATCGTCCTTTTTGATCCCAATGAATCATGGATTGTCGAAGAGTCCTCTATGTATTCAAAAGGGAAGAATACTCCCTTCCTGGGGAAGAAACTAGATGCGAAGGTGAAGTATACCATTGCCTCTGGAAAAATAGTCTACCCCTTCACTGGAGAGCCAGTATGAATGTTGTGAATGAAAAATGCGAAGTGATCAGAAACGAAAGGGTTAGTTCCGACGGGCATGTACTGGTTCTTAATTCTAGAGATATCTCCCGACAGACCCTCCCCGGACAGTTTGTTGAAATCGGTTGTTATGGAGAAGATATGATTTTGAGAAGACCATTTTCCGTCTTCGATGTCTCAAGTGAAAGCCTATCCCTATTCATAAAGATTGTTGGAAAGGGGACAAAATGGTTGAGTGAACTCAATTCCGGATCTATTGTTGATCTCATAGGACCGCTAGGAAATGGATTCACTTTGTCAAGCAACACTAGATCGCTTTTGATTGGAGGGGGATGCGGAATTGCTTCACTGAATCTTCTTTCTCGAAAGCTATTTGATTCAGACAGTAACACGGACACTATTTTCGGCTTCTCAAAACCCGAAGAGATCCCTCAAGAAATCATCGAAGGATTTCAGAAGAGATCAAACAGAGTTCTAGTCACAGTTGACAAAGGACCTTACCCCATCATCGGAAACGTTGTGGATAGGTTGAAGGAAATTGATCTTGAAAACTATGACAGATTCTACTGCTGCGGCCCAACAAGAATGTTGAAGGCGCTTGAGCCCTTTCTCTACAAGAGAGAAGCCGAGGTATCTCTTGAAGCGCGTATGGCATGCGGCATCGGGGTTTGTTATGGCTGCACCATCAATACAAAACACGGTAGCAAGCGAGTCTGTCTAGATGGACCGGTTTTCAAAATGGAAGAGGTTGAATGGAATGAAATGTAATTTGAGAGCAGATCTTGGACGTATAGGCATTTTACCTACTCCCGTAATAATTTCTTCGGGGACCTTTGGACTGTCCAAACCGTATTTTGACCTTCTGGAATCTGAATATGTCGGAGCGGTGGTAACAAAGACGATCACTTTGAACCCCAAAACCGGTAATGCTCAGCCGAGAATCCTTGAGGCCCCTTCCTCAATGATAAATTCGATCGGCCTCGAAAACCCCGGCGTTCTTCGTTTCATCGAAGACTACAAAGACGGGTATGGAAAACTGGAGATTCCAGTGATCGTTAGTATAAGTGGAAATTCAGTATCTGAGTTTGTTGATATAGCTGACAAACTTAATGGAATCGACGGGGCGGCCGCCATTGAACTGAATCTTTCCTGCCCGAATGTCGATTCAGAAGGACTCTCTTTCGGGTCAAGCCCTGAGAGAATCGGCAATGTGGTATCTGAATGCGGCAAGACTAGCAAATACCCGCTGATCGCTAAACTCAGCCCCTTTCAAGCTATTGACGCTTCCTTCGCCAGAAGTGCGGAAATGGCAGGGGCATCAGCAATATCACTGATAAATACTGTACCAGCCATGAAGATTGACATAGACAGGTTCAGATCTGCACTAGGCGCCCTATCCGGCGGAATGTCAGGACCTGCGGTTAAACCCATAGCGATAAAAATGATCTATGAAATCAGCAGAGAAATAAACCTTCCTCTAATTGGAATGGGAGGTATCTCCTCAGGAGAAGATGCGGTCGAGTTCATTATGGTAGGCGCCAGCGCAATATCCATTGGAACCATGAACATGGTGAATCCTGGCCTGCCCAAATCCATAGTCGAGTTCATAGAGACCTTCATGGGGATTCATTCAGTATCTGGAATACATGAGATTACTCAAAGATTTACCCAAAGAAACTCTTGACCTTGGCAACGTACTGTCTCGCCTTCTCCTCTATCTCTTCCGGGGTCCCCTTAGTCAGATCGGATCCTATGCCGACGGCGGCGGTACCTGCCTTGAACCACGTGTCTATGTTGTCGAGATTGACTCCTCCCGACACCACACACAGCGCCTCAGGGAAGGGCCCTCTCAATGACTTCACAAAGGATGGTGAAAGGACATCGCCAGGGAAGACTTTGACCATAGAACAGCCGAGCCCTGTGGCCTTTACGTACTCAGTAGGAGTCATTATGCCAGGAAGGTAAAGCGTCTCGAGCGCTCTAGACTGAATTGCAAGTTCTTCCGAGAGATGCGGACTAACGACGTATTTTGCGCCGCTCTTAACAGCCTTGCTGAACTGGTCGTCTGTGATAACCGTTCCAGCTCCAACGTAGGCACCCTCTATTTCTTTCGAGAGAATTGAAATCGCCTTGGGGGCGTCGGGAACAGTGAAGGTTATTTCAAGGATCTTCACGCCTCCCCTGAAACAGCTTCTTCCAATCTCGACACATCTCTCCACGCTGTCGCTTCTGATGACGGCCATTATCCGTTCCTGCAGGATAATATTCTTCACTTTTATCCCTCCATTAGGATTTTATTTAGAGTATTATTCTTCCGAATGATTTGAGGATCAAAAGCACTCTCAAGGTTATTATAGCAACCCACTCATCCCAGGCCGTGCTCATTTCGCCATCGTAGAAGCTCTTGGACCAAGTAGGCTTGATCTTGCCATAGGTATGAAGTTCTTTGATATAGTACTCTATATTATCTTCAATCAACTCACGATCGATACAGAAGAACTCGTCTGGCGACGAAACAAAATCGAGCGGCCTGGCCACGTACTCTGTTCGCCACTCTTCTTGATCCTTACTGATCAGGGAGCAAACAGCCTCAGACAATTTTGGTCTGAGTCTGGTAGCCATTTTTTTGTCAAGCAGATTATAAAGTCTCATGAAGCAAAAAATTTCATGAAAGGAACTGAATTCACTCTTACTTTCGAGATACTCGATCGCTTTACCGATAAGTCTATCCACATCAAGGCTTGTGAACTCGCTGTATCTCTGCAAATACCCTATGATCTCTGCGGTCGGATTTCCCCAGTTTGCGTCGATCGCACACATGCCCTTCTCTTCGTCGAATTCCCACCAGGGAGCGTGCGGGTAATCATTCACTGTCTTCGGAACTGCAAACCAACCCTCCCTTTCCGAAATATATGTGTTGTCCAGATAAGCAATCGCTTTCGAGATTACTCCCTTTGCAAGTGGTAAGTCATCGAAATGAATAAGGTGTTGAAGCGCTACGGTAGTTGCCACTGGAGAAGAAGCTGGCAATCTGAAGTCCGGTTCTATAGCGTTTCCAAACCCTCCATCGACATTCTGATAACCGGCGATCTCCTCAACAACGTTGTTTGCCGGGCCATCCATGAAGTAGTAGGCGAATAGTCTCTTTTCCAGCTCTCTCCCATTCTCAAGGATCGTATACTGTGCTCTCCTAAAAGCTTCCATTTCAAGATAGAGCATCTCAAATACCCCCTTTATGTTGTCCTTTCATTTCTGCAAATACCATTCAGCAAGATTCTCGTAAAGCTCTCCTCTGTCCGGGACCGGCCCACTGAGCTGGCTATTCCAAAAAACGTAAGAGAGATCGTAGGCAAGAACTAGAATCGGCACATCATTCGTCCATATCCTGTATGATCCGAGATAATAAGGAGTACGACTTGACCAGTTGGGTTCAATGGCTGCCCTTCTCATAATCCTGAAAATCTGCTGATTCACATAACCTACTTCCCAGCCTGTCTTCAAATCATGCTCATACTCATTGGTCCATGGGGCTATCTCGGGATACTCGAAGGCCTCGACTCGAAGATAGGCCAGCTCGTAATCGCCTTCGTCTATGTCACGAAGAAGGCTTCCCCAATCGAGCCTTTCCACTTCGAGCTTCACACCTATTTTGTCCCAGCTCTTCTGGAGCTCCTCCAGTAATGTATTCTCAACTCCATGATAGACCTTGATCGACAAAGTTATGCTACCGGGATAACCTGCATTTGAAAGAAAGGTCTTTGCCTTATCCGGATCGTACGGAAGATCCACTATCTGAGCTTGCAAAGTCTTAAAAATGGACGTCCTAGGATCCACAGGGATGAAAGTCCCAATGGAGTCGGGGAGGGCTTTAAGAAGTGATTCATAATCTATAGACATCTTGAGCGCCTGCCTAACTCCCCTTTCTGCCAGCAGGCCGTTTCTATGGTTCATAAGAACAATATGATAAGTGCCATCAGGGAAGCTTCCTGATTTGAACTTTCCCGAAGCCGATTCATTAAGAAGAGACTCGTTGTGATCCGATTCACTGAAGAGAAGATGCAGCTCGCCCGTTTTGAACATTTCAATTCTGTCCAGAGGCTCCGCCACTTCCACAAGCCTTATCTCATCTAGAAGACTCTTTTCAGGCCAACTCTCGAATACTAACGGAAAGAGACCGTCTCCAGATCCTCCGTGCCAGTTCGGGCTTCTCTTCAGAATAATGTTGCCTTTCACGCTTGCCGGATCGAGTACGAAGGGCCCCGAAGTAGCTTCGATAGGAGGTTTATCCATCTTCATGCTCTCTTCCAGACTCTCCGGTTCGATTCCAAGTCTGTCGGAGTAAATGTGTTTGGCGAGTATGCCCGTTCTCAAAGAGTTCAAGAATTCTGGATATGAATCATTGAAATTGAAAACCACAGTCTTGCTGTCGACAACGGAAACCCAGCCAAACCGTGGGTCATTAAGAGCCTCATAGACCGGAGAATTTTCGGCGCTCTTCCATGCTCTTATCGAATACTCTATATCCGCGCCGGTTATAGGCGTTCCGTCATACCAGAAAATATCTTCTCTGAGCTTTATGTAAAGAGACTTGTTCGAATTTAAAAGCTCATACTTTTCTACTAGGCACGGACTCAATTCGTCGCCGCTTGCCCATCTGAAAAGCGGGTCTTGAATCGCAAAAGTAACCCAGAAATCGCCCTCCGAAAGCTCAAAGCCAGGAATAAACATGAACGTAGTATCGACCGGCAGTGTAATAGAACCTCCAGCAAGCTCAGAGTAGGAAAACTCCTCTTCCGTTCCTCTTTTTACAAGAGCCTCGGCGAAACTAGTAGAAAACAAGATTAGCATCATAACGAGTAAAAATAGTCTCCGCACAGAGTACCTCCTAGGTTCAAGTCTCTCCACTATTATATTAGATAAACCGAATCCGATTTCGTTCGGAAAGACAAATAACGGAGGAAGCTGGTTTGCCGTTGAATGGTTCACCGTTCGCAGAGGAGAACTCGTTCTTCAGAGCGAGGATCTGTTATTCGTTCTTGGTCAAAACATTTGCAAGTGGTTGGAGGTAGCAGGTTGGGGTTGGTCAGGAGCAAAGGATCAGTTCCAAGATGCAAGTTGTAAGAAGAACAAGAGACCGAGAAGAAAGCAAATTGAAGCAATCTGATCAGAACCAACCTATTTTGTCATCTGAAGTGCTCCTGTTCAAGATCTGGGCTTTGGAGAAACCGTGGTTGGGGGTTCGTAAGAGCAAGAGAAACTGGTTGACCGTTGAGCGGTTCTCCGTTCGCCGAGAAGACCCCGTTCTTCGTTCCAGAACAAGGATCTGTTCTTCGTTCTTGGTTAAGTCAAAAGACCCGGAGCAAGATTCCGAATCATGTTCAGATGACGGAATTAGTAGTGGGTCTCGGTCTCGAGCCTGGGGCTCGTGAACAGAACTGGCTCACCAATTCAAGGTTTTGCTGCAACTGAGAAAGTTATCCCAACATCGGCTTGTGGAAGCCCCTCATTCTGTCATCCCGAACTTGTTTCGGGATCTGGTTTTGATCCTCTCGGCGGGGTCAGTGAACAGTTGACGGGTAACTTGGTTTTCACCAGCATACAGTGGTTCTTTGGAGCGAGATGCTGAAACAGGTTCAGCATGACATCATGTGACGTTCTCAGAATTTGTCAACTCTCGTGTTCTCAAAGCTAAGCTCTCGATGCTCTTTCTCACTAATTCTGATCTTCGCTCCTAAATCCCCTCTCGAGAGCTCATCA